>CAZLTR010000016.1:0-23329 GCA_964562415.1 uncultured Hyunsoonleella sp.
CGATAAAGCATTGCACTTCGTGTTTGCGTGCTATTTGCGTTAATTCTCCTAAGGTTTCTAATTCTGCAAATTGCGCTTCATCGTTGGCATCGGCTATAGAACCTGGGCGTAAACCATCTCCTAAAGAGAAGGCTACATCGTAAGCTTTCATGATGTCACAAATCTCTTCAAAATGGGTGTATAAGAAACTTTCTTTGTGGTGTGCTAAGCACCATTTGGCCATTATAGACCCGCCACGAGATACGATTCCTGTAACACGTTTTGCGGTCATAGGGACATAACGTAATCTTACACCAGCATGGATGGTAAAGTAATCTACACCTTGTTCGGCTTGTTCTATAAGTGTGTCTTTAAAAATCTCCCAAGTTAAATCTTCGGCAACACCGTTTACTTTTTCTAGGGCTTGATAGATAGGCACAGTACCAATAGGTACAGGAGAGTTACGTACAATCCATTCGCGGGTTTCATGAATGTTTTGTCCTGTAGACAAATCCATGATATTATCTGCACCCCAACGGCATGCCCATACTGCTTTTTCTACTTCTTCTTCTATAGAAGAGGTGGTTGCAGAGTTTCCTATATTAGCATTTATCTTAACTAAGAAGTTGCGCCCTAAAATCATAGGCTCGGCTTCTGGGTGGTTAATATTAGAAGGAATCACGGCACGGCCACGAGCGACTTCTTCTCTAACAAACTCTGCTGTGATTTTTTTAGGGATCGATGCCCCATAGTCTTCTCCTGGGTGCTGTTGGGTTAACCGTGTCATCTCATCAATACGCTGATTTTCGCGAATGGCAATATATTCCATCTCTGGTGTTATAATGCCCTTTTTAGCGTAGTGCAATTGGGTAACGTTTTCTCCTTTTTTGGCACGTAATGGTTTATGCAAGTGGTTGAAACGTAAATGATCTAAGCTTGTATCCTTTAAACGTTCGTTACAGTATTTAGATGAAAAACTATCGAGTTGTTCTACATTGTTACGGTCTAAAATCCATTGAGCTCTAAGGCGTTCTATACCGTTGTGTATATTGATGTTCTTGTTAGGGTCTGTGTAGGGACCAGAGGTGTCGTAAACCGTTACAGGTTCGTTGGGCGTGCGTTTCTTGGTCATAGAATCCACCGTATCGCTCAATGCAATCTCTCGCATGGCTACATTAATTTGTGGATGAATTTGCCCTTTTACATATATTTTTTTTGAATTTGGAAAAGGCTGTCTCGTAATGCCGTTTTGTTTTGGTGCGGTGTCTTTTTTCTTCATGAGTTTTTATTAAACGTTAGAAATTTAAGATAGGCTTAGCCTCCTTGTGTTGATGTAATTATTAGAATAGCATCGTTTTGATGCAGTGCTTGGGTAGGCCAGTGCGATTTTTTAATCACTTTGTTATTTATAGCAATGGCAATACCATTTGTTTGTATGTTTAAATGACATACCAAATCATTAAGCGTACTTTCGGGTGCGATATGATGCGGTTTTTGGTTTACTTCTACAGAAATCATGTGTAATTTATGTTTATGCAGTAAACCTAAGGAGTGGATTTATAGACAGGTATTGTCTCTTACTTTTCCCTACGTTGGTATTAGCCAAATCAGGTTCTAAGGATATGTCTCAAGCTAAAAATATAGCTACTCCTAAAGTTTACATGTGCAAAGATAAGGAATAGTTCGCTTAAGTCTTTGGTTTTTATTGCACTAATTAAAGATACGTAATGTACTGCCGTTTTGTTCTACACGGTAACGTTTTAAAGGACAGTTTAAATCTGGGTTTTCTACGGCTAAGCCTGTAAATAGGTTGTATTGGTTTTCATCTTCGCAACTAGAACTGGCTATAGGGCCATCTATTTGTAATATGGAGCATTCTTCGAGAATACGATTAGGGTCTGCTGCATCAAAAGCTTCTATCCCAGTACCTGTTCGTATTAAAATAATACCGCCATTACCGCCATCTTGGACGTATACAGATTGGCTTGGAAATTGCAATTGACTAAACTGAGGTAAATTTAAATTTACAATTAAGTTTACAGGGATGTTTAGTAAAAATTGACAGTTTTCGTTGGGAGTGGAACTTCTGCTGCAATTAAATAGCAATACGGAAATAGCAGAGAGGAAGAGAAAACGTTTCATAGCGTATATAAAATTAGGTTGCAATTTACGACAAAATATAAACCGACTTAAATATTTTGTATATTTGTATTACAATCTCGCTACAGCGAGATTTTTTTTAGATGCTGAACTTGTTTCAGCATCTTTGTTTTATTAAATAAACGACGAAGTGATGAGTAAAGTATCCTACTATACACCAGAGGGGCTAAAAAAGTTAAGAGACGAATTGCAACAGTTAAAAGATGTAGAGCGTGTTAAGGCGTCTAAAGCTATTGCAGAGGCAAGAGATAAAGGCGACTTAAGTGAAAATGCCGAGTATGATGCTGCTAAAGAAGCGCAAGGGATGTTAGAGATGCGTATTTCTAAATTGGAAGATGCACTAGCAGGGGCGCGTGTTATTGATGAGTCTCAATTAGATAACTCTAAAGTATTAGTGCTTTCTAAAGTGAAAATTAAAAATCAAACTAATGGTATGGAAATGAATTATACCTTAGTAGCCGATGGTGAAGCAGATTTAGCTTCGGGGAAAATTTCGGTAAATTCTCCAATAGGAAAAGGTTTATTAGGTAAATCTGTTGGTGATATTGCAGAAATTAAAGTCCCTAATGGGGTGATGAAATTTGATATCGTAGAAATTTCTAGATAAATTTAAACCATGGCATCGATCTTCACAAAAATAGTAAATGGTGATTTACCCTGTTATAAAATAGCTGAAACAGATGATTTTTTAGCATTTTTAGATGTAAATCCTAATACAAAAGGGCATACGCTATGTATTCCAAAACAAGAAGTTGACAAACTGTTTGACTTGGAAGCTTCTGTTTATAACGAGCTTATGGCGTTTTCTCGAAAAATAGCTCTTGCACTGGAAAAAGCAGTTCCTTGTAAACGCGTTGGTTTAACAGTAATAGGTTTAGAAGTGCCGCATGCACATGTACATTTAATTCCTTTGCACAGTATGGAAGATGCGCGCTTTCTTTCTAAAGCAAAAATGACTCCAGAAGATTTTAAGGCCACAGTAGCAGCAATACAGCAGTACTTATAATAATTCTTTAGAGAATGCAATGGCAGCAATGCCTAATATTACAACAAATAGGATGCCAATTGCAATACCCCAAAATAGGGGTTTAAAACGTTTAGATACAGGTTTTGGGGTGAGTGCTTTTTCTTGATAGCTCACCACACGTTCAATATCATCTGTCCAACGTTCTGGGTATATTGCTGTTGCACAGGTTGTACAATCAATATAATAACTTACGCGATCTGTAATCGATTTATAGAATTTGGTTTCTGTAAATTCTTGTTTAAAAGTGAGTTGTAATCCATCTGTACTAAAACATTCTGGGCAGTTATTTTTCAAGCCTACTTTTTTTACCGTAATATGTTTTTTTTGAGCCATTATTTGTCACGTTTTAAGCTAATTTGAATGGTGGTGCCTTTGTCTTTCACAGATTCTAGAACTTTTATTTTACCGCCGTGAAAGTCTTCTACGATGCGTTTTGTTAAGGATAAACCTAAGCCCCAACCTCGTTTTTTAGTGGTGTAACCAGGTTCAAATATAGTGTTAAACTTTTTTTTAGGAATTCCTTTTCCTGTATCTGAAACTCTAATTTTTACAAAATGCTCTAAAACTATAATTTTAATAGAAAGTTTACCTCTCCCTTTCATGGCATCTATGGCATTTTTCACCAAATTTTCTATGGTCCAACTAAACAATTGTCTGTTTATTTTAACAGGAATGTTTTTATTTGGGACCTCAAGGTTAAAAGCAACTAAATTTGAGGAACGTCGTTCTAAATAGTCATAAGCCTCTACAGTTTCTGCTACGATATCTGCGGTTTCCAATGTAGGAAGAGATCCTATTTTACTAAAGCGTTCTGTGATAATTTTAAGGCGGTCAATGTCTTTTTCAATTTCTGTAATATAACTCGGGTCTACATTTTCGATCTTTAACAACTCGGTCCATCCTATAAGAGAAGATAGCGGTGTGCCTATTTGGTGTGCAGTTTCTCTAGCCATACCAGACCAGAGTTTGTTTTGACTCGCAGTTTTATTACTCTTGTAAAAGAAAAAAATGACCCCACCAAAAAGGATGAGAATGAGTAATAAGGCTAAGGGGTAGTATTTAAGTTTGTTTAATAATGGCGAGTTGCCATAATAAATAGTACTAAAAGGTTTTACCTCTATAGGTGTGTTCTCATCTTTAAATTTCTCTATAAGCTTTTGGATGTATATAGAGTCATTAATTTTGCTTTCATCAATATTATTATACGAGTTGATACTCCCATCTTTATTAATTACAATACGCGGTGTGGTCTTATTGCTATTTAGTATTTTAAGTGTTAAGTTTAAATTGGTGTTGGTTGCAGAGTTGATAAATTCGTCTTGAGCAAAAGACCAATTTTCCATTTTGATACGTTCTTCCTCTTTAAAATTTTGAAAAAACTCGTAAGTATTCCATAAAATAAGACAAACGATAAGAAAAGATACAGTAATTAGTATCCAGCGAAATGTACTAAAGTATTTAGTGAAAATCATTTAAAAATTAATTAACCTGTAATATAATGTAAATCTGTTAATATTATTGTCTCAGTTGTTAGTAAATCGGTTTTTAGATGAGTATTAGATTAGTTACTTTTGTAAGATGGTAAAGGTAAAATAAGTGTGTTTTAAAATAGTTGTTTTCAATTGTTTAGAGCTGCTATTGTATAAGACAATAAAATTAATTTTAGCAGAGTTTAATGTTTAAAACTTATTTTAAAGATATTATTTTTATGAGGTTGTACGTTTGTGCAGAATCGTACCACAATAAATAACAGTGAATAAATACAAACTAAATGGAAGTTCAAGGAAAAGTTAAAATGATTGGTGATACCCAAACTTTTGGGAGTAACGGATTTAGAAAAAGAGAAATTGTAGTGACTACAGAAGAGCAATATCCACAACATATTATGGTGGAATTTGTGCAGGATAAAACCGATTTGCTTAATAATTACCAAGTAGGGCAGCAGGTTAAAATTAACATTAACTTACGAGGGCGAGAATGGGTAAACCCTCAAGGTGAAACCAAATATTTTAATTCTATCCAAGGCTGGAGAATTGAAGCATTACAAAATGAAGGTACCTCTGGAGATACTATGCCTCCTGTACCTCCTGCAGATGCTTTTGAACCTGCTGGCGATTTAAAAGAAGACGATCATGACGATTTACCATTCTAAATGATATAAAATTTCCTTTTTTTAGGATTTAAGGCATTAAACCCCAATGTTTTTCTAATAAACACTGGGGTTTTCTTATTTTTATATAGAAATGATTTAAATTTTTTTAGTTGATTGTAAAATGCTGATTTCTTCTTGCTTTAATGCAGCTATCAGCCCAAAAAGGCTGCTGTTTTTAGTACAATTACAAAAAGTTTGAATTATTTGATAAACTTGTTTTGGCTTAAGGCTATAAGCTATTAGATAATATAACGTGTGCGATTTTTAAATGAAGAGTTATGGTTTCCTGAGCTTTCTGAAGCTTCAGAAGAGGGTATTCTTGCTATAGGCGGTGATTTATCTGTAGCGCGTCTACTTTTAGCGTACCGTTCTGGTATATTCCCATGGTTTGAGCGCGATGAACCAGTATTATGGTGGTCTCCAGATCCACGATTTGTATTATTTCCAAAACAGTTAAAGGTCTCTAAAAGTATGCGCCAAGTTTTGCGAAAGAACACATTTAAAGTAACGGTTAATACTGCTTTTAAAGCTGTGATTACTGCTTGTGCTGAAGCGAAACGCCATGGGCAAATAGGAACATGGATTACAGATAATATGCACGATGCCTATACAAAATTACACGAACTTGGGTATGCAACCTCGGTAGAGGTTTGGCGTGAAAATACTCTAGTAGGTGGTTTATATGGAATTGATTTAGGTAATGGCATTTTTTCTGGTGAAAGTATGTTTTCTAAAGAAAGTAATGCCAGTAAAGTAGGGTTTATTACGTTTGTTCAAAATTCTTCATATAGATTAATCGATTGCCAAGTCCATACCAACCACTTACAAAGCTTAGGTGCTGAAGATATTTCTAGGGCAGAATTTATAAGGCGTTTAAAAGGATAATAGCGTGGTGCTACTCATTGAAAGAGCGCGTCTTGTATTGAATAGAGTTTACTATTACAGGGCGTTAGCGTACGCTTAATCGCTCTATTTTGTGTCTCTAGGAATATGTCTTGTGGTATTCATAATTTTAGGTATATTGCTGCCTTTGTTAATTAGTAACGAAAAGCACAGATTCGTATCTCTCAAAATTTATTAAAATAGTAATGAAATTTAGTATTCTATTCTTAGCGCTGGTAGTGCTAACATTGTCTAGTTATAGCCAAAACCCAACAGATACAATTCCCCAAAAAGATACATTAGCGTCTTTAAAAACAACTTTTAAAACAGACAGTTTAGTACCCCATATCACATTGAAGTATTGGGATAGTCTTAATTTTAATCCTTATAGGAATGCAATTGCAAAATGGCCATTTAAAATTACATTTAAAGATAGTGTTTATGCATCACCAATTACTACAAAAAAAATGATTACATCCCGTTATGGTTGGCGTAGAGGGCGCCCTCATAAGGGAATTGATATTGATTTGGTTACAGGAGATACGGTAAGGGCTATGCTAGAAGGTATCGTAAGGTTTGCGCGGTATAGTCGAGGGCATGGAAAAACCATTATTGTGCGCCACTATAATGGTTTAGAAACAGCATACGCACATTTATCAGCATATGCTGTTAAAGTAAATGATACTGTAAAAGCAGGACAGATGATTGGTAAAGGGGGCGTAACAGGCAATGCTAGAGGCAGTCATTTGCATCTTGTAACAAGTTTTGAAGGGAATTATATCAACCCTGAGTATATTTTTGATTTTGGCGAGACTAATACCATTAGGCGGCAAGCATTTTGGATCACAGAGCATTGGGTGAAAACCCCTTATCATTCGTCGAAAAAGAAAAGTGAATTGGAATTTTTCGATACTTATGAGAGCGCTTTAGCACATCAGAAGCAACAGAATAGAGCGAAAATATATGTGGTAAAACGTGGTGATACGCTTTCGGAAATATCTGGGAAACACCATATTTCTTTATCTAGATTATGCAAAATTAACCGCATAAGAACGACAAGCGTGTTGAAGATTGGTCAAAAGATTGTGATTAATTATTAAGAGTTAATTTAGGGGTTAATACAGGCGCCTCCAAGGAAATGTTTTTTGTGTTTTATTTATTTGAGCATTAGTTAGAAAATGACTAAAATGTATAAGCTCTAATATTTGAAATAAGTTGTGTGACTTGAACTTAATTTAGAAGATGAACTGTCCTAACAAAAGGAGAATCATCACTAAACCGTCAAACTGTCTCAAAATCCTTAATTTTTAATTTTGTATTCGGGTAACTATCTTTGAAAAATAACAGCTAGGTAATTCTTAGAGACTTAAAATGAGTTTTGAGATTGATTAGCACTGTGGCATATTAAAAGAAACCTTGGAAAACTACGAAAACATACTGAACAACATTAAGAGATATGTTTCTTTGAGTAAAGAAGATGAGAAAAATTTCTCTGCTATTGTAAGAACGTCAAATGTAAAGCGCAGACAATTTATTGTGCAGCCCAACTTTATATGCTCACACCAAACCTATGTGCTTAAAGGCGCTTTTCGTAGTTATTTTGTGAATGATGAAGGGGCAGACCACACCATTCAATTTGCTATTGAAGACTGGTTTATTAGCGATTTTAACAGCTACATAAGTCAGGAGCCTGCTTCTTTATTTGTTGAAGCACTTGAAGATTCAATTGTTCAACAGATAGCTTATGATGACGTTGAAAAGCTTTGCATTGAAAATCCGAAATTTGAAAGGTTTTTCCGTTTAGTTGCCCAAAAATCATTCGCCTTTGCTCAACGCAGAGTGTTATCTAATTTGGGTAAATCTGCGAAAGAACGTTACCTAGAATTTCAAGCACTTTACCCTTCAATTGTTCAGCGTGTTCCTCAGTACGCTTTAGCGTCATATCTTGGAATGTCAGCAGAATTTTTAAGTAAAATTCGAAAACGCTTGGTTTCTAAATCTTGAACCAGTTCAATATAATTTCCTAATTCAGTTCATTTTTTAAGGCTTAGCATACTCGCAACTTTGTAATGTCAATAATGGCAAACAAGTATTAAACAAAGTAAAATGAGTACACAAGTAAAAATTCCATCTTACCAAAAAGGGTTGAAAGACCTTAAAAGCAATCTAGTAAAAGTTTTACCAGCAGAAATATTAAAAATTTTTAATAACGACGCAAACCAATTAAAAGAAACACACCAAAACATTCTAAAACTTAAAGTTGGTAGTAAAACGCCAAACTTTAGTTTGTCTAATGCTCTTGGTCAAACAGTAACGCTTAATAATTTGTTAGAAAAAGCTAAAGTAGTGCTAATTTTTTATAGAGGAACTTGGTGTCCGTATTGTAATTTACAACTTAACCTATACCAACAAATCTTAGAAGATATCAAAGATTTAGGAGCTCAGCTCGTTGCGGTTTCGCCACAAACACCAGATGAGTCTTTGAATATTAAAGAAAAAAATGAACTGAGATTTGAGGTTTTAAGCGATAATGGAAATATTGTCGCTAGGCAATTTACCACCGTTTTTAGAAATGCAGAAGAACCTTTAAATGCGATGACTAATTTAGGAATTGACTTTGAGACGCATTATTCTGATGATTCAAAAGAGCTTCCAGTACCTGCTGTTTTCATTATAGAACAGGACAGAACCATTTCATTTGCTAAAGCCATTGGCGGAGATTACAGAAACCGAGTGGAACCATTAGATATTATCGAATCTTTAAAACACTAACACGATGAAAAAGAAAATATGGTTAATTACAGGCATATCGAGCGGATTGGGTGAAGCATTGGCCCACTCTGTAATTAAAAAAGGTGACTTTGTTATTGGTACATTTCGTAAGCAAGCACAAGTCGATGCGTTTAATGCGAAATATTCCAATAGTGCTTTTTCCATTCTTTTGGATATTGCCAATGCACAAAGTATTGAAAGAAAGGTAGAGGAGTTGGTTGTAAAATTTGAGAGAATTGATGTTTTGGTAAACAATGCAGGTGTTGGATTTGTGGGAGCAATAGAAGAATCTTCTTTGCAAGAAACCCGCAAAGTTTTTGAAACTAATTTTTTTGGAACATTAAAATTAACACAAATGATTCTTCCTCTTATGCGAAAGGTACGTAAAGGGCATATCATCCAAATATCATCTCACGGAGGAATTAAGGCATTTGCAGGTTTTGGAATTTACAATGCAAGCAAATTTGCCTTGGAGGGATTTAGCGAAGCTTTGGCACAGGAAGTTGAACCACTTGGAATAAAGGTTTCAATAATCGAGCCAGGACCATTCCGTACAAATTTTGCAGGAAAAAGACTTGGTGAAGCTCAAAACGTAATTGACGATTATTTAGAAACGGCAGGAGCATTTAGAACCAAACTAAAAGGGGTTGATGGAAAACAAGAAGGCCACCCAATAAAAGCATCAAATGCAATAATTGATTTGGTTTATGCTCTAAATCCAACACTTCGATTACCTCTTGGTAAGGTTTCGTTAATGACAATTGGAATGAAATTAGCGAGCGTTAAATCAGATCTAGAAACGAATAGAGAGATAGCCGAAAATACAATTTTTGATTAAAACGAAATAGCATGATAGATTTTATAATAGGAGCAACTTTAATGAATGCGATGCCTCATTTAGTTTTGGGCATATGGAAGGGTCGAATGTTTAGTCTTTTTGGTTTTGGTAATACACAGAACATCGCTTACGGCTTTTTATGTTTATGCATTTCGGTAATACTTTATTTATATCAATACGGATTAGAAGAGTTATTTACAAATAAACTGTACTTGGGTGCTTTGTGTATTTTATTGATTTATGTCATTTCTGGTCGCTTTTGGCAAAAGCGTTTTACTAAATAACGCATCATAACCTATTGACTTGTAGTTAATAGGTGTTTTGTGATTGGGCTTATGATTATTTGCAAGGGTTTTAAGCGCTTGAAGAGATGGTGGACTCGTGAAGCTTACCATTAAATGAATCGGTCGGTGTATCTTTTAGCTGTATTAGTGAGTGTCTAAGCCAATGTAGAACTTAGCAATAGATGAACTTGTCGTTTCCATGAGCTTTAGTTTTTTTTAAAGTAGGAGAACTTTTTTTTATGAATGCTAAACGACAATTGCGGATAAAGCGCCAAATTTAGAAACAAGTCTCAGAGCTTTTACAGATTTCTCCTTTAACGGCCAATAGACTCATTAAAGATTTGAAATAGAAAATATACGTTTCCAAAATATTTTAGAATATTTCACATAAAACTAGAGAATAAAAATTAACAGCATACAATAACTAGCTTATGGCGTGTAAATAGCCCAGCATTATAGTCTTATAAGTACAGCAATGTTTATACCTCGTTGTATCTAAAGCAACCTACTTCATGATCGTTTACCATGCCCACAGCCTGCATATAGGCATATATTACAGTGGTTCCAACAAACTTAAACCCTCGTTTTTTCAAATCTTTGCTAATGGTGTCACTTAAAGGGGTGTTGGCAGGAGCATTTTTATAGTTTTTGTAAGCATTTTTAATAGGTGTGCCCCCTACGTATTGCCAGAGGTATTTGCTAAAACTTCCAAACTCATCTTGAATTTGAATAAATGCCTGGGCATTGGTTACTGCTGCTTTAACTTTTAATTTGTTACGAATGATGCCTTTATCTAGAAGTAGTGCATCAATTTTGTCTTGCTGATATTTCGCTATTTTTAAATGCTCAAAATTGTCGAAAGCAGCTCTAAAATTGTCTCGTTTGCGCAATACGGTAATCCAACTTAAGCCTGCTTGAAAGGTTTCTAAAATAAGGAATTCAAAAAGGGTATGGTCATCATACACAGGCACGCCCCATTCGTTATCATGATAAGCTTCATAGAGAGGGTCGCCTTCGCACCAGCCGCATCTTTGTTGTAATGGCATAAATTTTTGTTTAAATTTTAAAATTACAAGTTTTAAAGAATTGTATCACAATAATGCGTGTATTATTTAGAAAAAATAACAAAAGCAAATTTAGCTTCGTAAGGAATACCTCAATATTGAGACTATTTATAAAAATTAAATAGATAACCATCTTATAAAAAAATGTAATCATGATGCACACAACCATAAAAGCCAGTTTAGAAAAAAGTATTTCTTACGAGGCATATAGAGATTTGATGACTACTTTAGCTGAGACCAATGCCACTACGGGCACTGAACAAACAGAGGCATTGATTAACTACACGAAATTAAATGTGCGTCGTATGAAACGTTGGGATAAAACGCTTAAAGTTTCAGAAGATGCAAAAGCAAAAATTTCAAACTTAGATCAAAAAATAACGTGGTTGGTTATTACAGAAAGTTGGTGTGGCGATGCCGCTCATGTTATTCCTGTATTGCATAAAATAGCTGAGCTTAATCCTAATATTAATTTAAGGCTTGTAGAGCGGGATCAAAATTTAGAGCTTATTGATATGTTTTTAACCAATGGAGGTAGATCTATAGCCAAATTAATTATGATTGATGAGGCTACAGGAGACGTTTTAAACACATTTGGACCAAGACCATCAGAAGCTACGGCTTTAGTAAACGACTATAAAGCACGTCATGGTAAACTTACGCCAGAGTTTAAAGAAGATTTACAAGTGTGGTATAATAAAAATAAAGGTCAAAATATTATTGAAGATGTCACAACAATGTTATGCGAATTTCAACCCCAAGTTTGTGCTTAACCTAGAGAGGTAGCTATTTCCCCATAAAAATAAAGGTAATCGAACCTACTTGATTGCCTTTAGCAACTGTCGCAGTATTAAACTTTACATTTTTCGCATATTGGATAGCGTGATTTACCAAACATGCATTAGAAGAGGAAGAACTACTATTAAAATAAGCATCAACGACGTTGCCATTAGGGTTAACGGTTATGGTAATGATAACTTTTCCACCATTTTCGCATAGATAAATAGGGGTGTCGTAATGCATAATAGAACGGTTAATCAAAGAAAAAGACATGCTGCTATTTGCAGTATTGCCTTCGCTTTGTTGTTTTTTTAAAAGCGCATTAACTTTATCGTAGGCAGCACTACTTTCGGGAGTCGAGGTTTCTAAATGGGTGTTCTTATATTTAGATTTAAGTGCATCTAACGTGCTGGTATCATCAAAATTTTTGGAAGGAATGTACTCTTTTGGAGGTGCTATAGGCTTAAAAGCCTGAGCAAAGTGGGTGCTTTTTTTTGTGGCATTGAAAGCCTTATTTGTTTCTGCACTGCGTTGTGCTTGTTGCGATGCTGTTGTTTCGGACCTAATAAGTTCTTCTTGCGGTGGTGTTTCAGGAGTTAACTCATAGTAACTTTCGGCGATAACTTGGGCCTGTTGCTTTAAGTTTAAACCTAATACAGCAAACACTACAGTGCCTGCAATAAATGCGGTTATAAGTAGTGCTTTATGTTGATTTGAGAGTTGCAAAATAAAAATAAGTAGGGGGTTTCTACGGATCTACCCTTAATATACGAAAAAAATAGCTGTTAGGTTTTTAAAGTCTCTATGAATTTTTCGATTGTCAAAGCTTCTGCAACATCGAAATCCCCTATTTTAGTACGTCTAAGTTCTGATAAATGTGCGCCAGATTGTAACGCTTTTCCAAAATCGTGTGCTAAAGACCGAATATAAGTGCCTTTGCTGCAAACCACTCTAAAGCTAATATTTGCCCCTTCAATGTTAGTAATTTCAAACTCTGAAATGGATACACTTCTTGGTTTTACTTCAACATGTTCTCCTGCTCTTGCAAATTCATATAAGCGCTTGCCGTCTTTTTTTAAAGCTGAAAATACAGGCGGTAACTGCTGCAATTCTCCAATAAACTGGCTCGTAGTATCATGAATAAGCGTATTGGTAATATGTGCTGTAGGGTAGGTTTGGTCTATTTCAGTTTCCAAGTCGTAAGAGGGCGTAGTACTACCTAATACAAAAGTGCCTAAGTATTCTTTAATTTGACCTTGAAACGTATTGATTTCTTTGGTTTTTTTTCCTGTACAAATTACTAATAAGCCTGTTGCAAGCGGGTCTAAAGTACCTGCATGGCCTACTTTTATTTTTTTGATGTTATGGGCTTGTCTAATTTCCCAGCGTAACTTATTTACGGCTTGAAAGGAAGTCCAATGCAAGGGTTTGTCTATAAGGAGTACTTGTCCAGAACGAAAATCTTCGGCAGTCATTTTATTGATTTAAGGCGTAAATAACAGTAATAACCCCTACGACAACACAGTAAATAGCGAAATAGGATAATTTACTTTTTTTAACCAGAGAAATCATCCATGTACAGGCAAAAAGCCCCGCTATAAAAGCTGCGATAAACCCAAAAGAAAGTGCGGTAATGTTTTGGCTTTCTGCAGAGATATCACCGCTTAATATGTCTTTGGCAATTTTACCAAAGATTAGTGGTATAACCATTAAAAAAGAAAAACGGGCTGCTTTGGTTTTATCATTTCCTAAAAGCACAGAGGTTGAAATTGTCGCACCAGATCTGGAAATCCCTGGGAGCATTGCAATGGCTTGAGAAATACCAATAAAAAAGGCATTAACAAAACCTACATTTTTTGTCGTGTCTATGGCTTTATCTGCTAAAAATAATAATACAGAAGTAATAATTAGCATGCAACCTACCAGAAAAATGTCGCCTCCAAAAAGCGATTCCAATTCTGCTTCAAAAAATAAGCCCACAATAACTGCAGGGACCATTGAAATTACAATTTTAGTGAGAAATTTTAAATCGTCATTCCATTTAAATTTTAAAATGCCTTTTATGATATCTAAAATATCTTTTCTAAAAACGACAATAGTACTTAATGCCGTCGCAAAGTGAAGTACCACGGTAAAAAGAAGGCTTTCTTCAGGAATGGAATTGTCTCCTAGAATAGCTTTTCCTAATTCCAAGTGTCCACTAGAAGACACTGGTAAGAACTCTGTAAGTCCTTGAATAATACCTAAAATTATTGCATCTATTACATCCATGCTGCAAAAATATTAAAATACTCCTACAAATGTCTTTTTAACACTTAAACTTTAAATGAAATTGATAAATGCATTGTATTTTAGAAGTATGAAAATTGTAATTGCTCCAGATAAATTTAAAAATGCCTTAACAGCTAAAGCATTTTGTGATAGTGTAGCCACAAAGTTAGCAGTTTTATTGCCAGAGGCAGACGTCTTAAAATTGCCTTTAGCAGATGGAGGAGATGGTACAATAGGGGTGATAAAACATTACCTAAATGCCGCTTTTATGGCATTAGAGGTTTGTGGGCCTGTTTTTAACCCTGTAAAAGCAAATTATTTGTATGCTGTAGAGACGCAAACGGCTTTTATTGAACTCGCAGAAGCTTCTGGTTTAAAATTGTTAGATCCTATGGCGTTGAATTGTAAAAATACCACAACATATGGCACGGGAGAACTTATAAAGGAAGCCATGGACAAAGGTGCTACACGTATTATTTTGGGTCTTGGAGGCAGTGCAACTAATGACTGTGGGATTGGCATGGCGAGTGCTTTAGGGTATCGATTTTTAGATGAAAACGGGGCTACAGTAAGACCTATAGGTGCAAACCTTAATAAGATTAAACATATTGATACTTCCAGAGTAAATCCTAAGTTACAAAGCGTGACCTTTCAAGTGGCTTGCGATGTCTCTAACCCCTTATATGGTCCAAACGGAGCGGCTTATGTATATGCCCCTCAAAAAGGAGCAACAGCAGAAGATGTAAGGTGTTTAGACGAAGGGTTAGAGGCTTTTTCAAAAGTTATTTACAATACCTTTGGTATAGACGCGCAAACGGTAAACGGTGCTGGTGCTGCAGGCGGTATGGGTATTGCAGCTATGGTGTTTTTAGGAGGAACTTTGGTGTCTGGTATTGCTATCATTAAGGCTCTTGCAAAATTTGATGCTCAACTAAAGGGAGTCGATTGGATTATAACAGGAGAGGGGACACTAGATGCGCAAACCACATCTGGAAAAACAATCTACGGCGTTACGGTTTCTGCAAAAGCGCAAGGTGTTAAGGTCGCTGCACTATGTGGCCAAATTGAGAACGTTTCTAAGGCCATACAAACTTTGGGTTTAGATTATACCGATGAAGTAATGCGTTATGCGAAAACCATCGCAGATGCCATGAGACATAGTAAAACTTATTTGGAACAAATGACAGTGGCTTTTGTAGACCATATTAAAGAGAACTAATAAATAGGGCTTCAATAAAAGGGTGAAAATGAAGAAAAAAAGGCACTCCTAGTCGGGGAGTGCCTTTTCAATTTAGTTAGTCAATAGTTAGTATAGCTTATTGTAATAAGAAATATATTTATTCTTCTACAAAAGTATTTTCAGCTATTGCATCGTCATTTTTTGCCATTAAAGCAAAGAACTTGTTGATATTAGGTAATATAATAATTCGTGTACGTCTGTTTTTTGCTCTGTTTGTTCTAGAATCGTTTTCTGCTATAGGTTGGTAACTACTTCTACCAGCTGCAATAAGTTTTTCTGGAGCGACGTTGTATTTGCCTTGTAATTTACGCACTACTGAAGTTGCTCTTAGAACACTTAAGTCCCAGTTGTCTGCAATAAATTCGGTGTTGATGGTTCTGGCATCTGTATGGCCTTCAACCATAACGTCTAAACTTGGCTCTGAGTTGATAACATCTGCTAATTTTTTAAGAACGTTATCTGCTTTTGAACTCAATCGGTAACTTCCTGTATTAAACAGCATATTGTCTGCAATAGAAATCATTACCACAGTTTCGTTAATATCTACAGCAAAATCTTCATCTTCATCAATGCTACTGTTATCAATCACCTTCTTAAGGTTATGCGCTACTGCAAGATTCATAGAATCTTTTAATGTTTTTGCGTTACTTAATTTTTCGGCATCAACATGTTTCAACGTTTCACGCATTTTGGCCCTAGTATCATTAGAGATGACCGTAAAACCTTCTACGATGTCTAATTTCGCATCATTTTCTTGCTTTAAAGAAGAAATTTTAGAATTGTAGACTTTAACTCGCTTTTGTATGTTGTCGAATTTAGCAACTAAATCTTCTTTAGCGATTTTCGTTTTTAAGAGCTCACTCTTAATTTCTCCGTTTTCTTTCTCTAAAGCGACATATTTTTTCTTCGATACACAAGAGCTTACTGCTATGGCAATAGCTAATACAGTTGAAATTTTTCTCATAATTAGTTTATTTACTTGTAATAAATACGCAGCAAATTTGTTTATGGATGTTAATTTCTTAAAAATATATGTTGTTGCACGCCGTTTTATGCCGTTTATCATTGGTGTAGCCTGAGTTTTTATCGTCTGAAATATTTTTTCATAATAGTAAAAGATATGTGAATTTCTTAATTAGATTTGCAAGAATTTTAGAATCAAATCAAACTGTAACAGATGATTAAGACCAGTAAATTTTTGTTGATGTCTTTAGGGTATTTATTTATGGCATATCCCGCCATAGCCCAAATACAAGGGAAGATTGTAGATGTGCAAAATGTTCCTCTAGAATATGCTACTGCCGCTTTATATGAAGCAAACACAAATGTTTTGGTAACGGGTGTGGTAACAGATGCTACGGGTGTTTTTAACATAGAGGGGCTTAAAAATGGCGTATATTATTTAGAGGCTTCTTTTTTGGGGTATGAAAAAAAGCGTGTGGATGCTATTACTGTTACGGGGCGTGCTGTGGTTAACTTAGGTGTGATTCAACTAGAGTTAGGCGCGCAACTTAATGCCGTAGTGGTGCAAGGTGAACGCCGTACGGTAAGTAATAAAATAGACCGCCAGGTGTTTGAAACTACTAAGTTTAAAAATGCAGCAGGAGGATCTGGTATCGACGTGATTAGAAATTTACCTGCGGTGAGTTTAGACAGTCAAAATAACATTAGTGTTCGCGGTAGTTCTGGTTTTGTAGTATTGCTAAATGGAAAGCCTACACAGGGAAATGTTAGTAGTTTATTAGCGCAGTTGCCAGCAAATGCTATAAAGAGCGTGGAGCTTATTACTGCACCTTCTGCTAAATACGATCCCGACGGGAAGGCAGGAATCATTAACATTCTTACTAGAAAAGGAGCCGTAAACGGAGCTTTTGGACAGCTTAACGTTAAAGGAGGGGCACCGTCTATTGAAACCTATGGCAATGCAGAAGTCCATCAACGATATGGTATTGACGGGACTTATAATGTAAGAACAGATCAGTGGAATGTATCTATAGGTGCAAGTTACCAACGTAATGATCTTGGAGGCAGACGTGAGGGTGATGTGTTTACGATTATTGATGATGTGAGAACACAGTTTCCGTCTACTGGAGAACGCAGTTTTGATGAAACGAACTATAGTGGGCGGTTTACAGTAGATTATACACCAAATTCGGCCAATAGTTATGCTCTTGGTTTTTTTGCAGGCAAGCGTAGTAAAATACGTTTGGCCGATATTGTATATTTTGATAACCATGCGGTTCGCCCAGCGAATAGTACAAATAGATTGTATACATTACAGTATTTTAACAGCAATTCTAGAGAGCGAAAAAGTGACTTTGCTTTAGGAAGTTTCGATTGGACACATAATTTTGAGGATGCCTCGAAATTAGCGGCATCGTTCTTATATGAATACACGTTGTTGGGTGGCCCTACGTTGAATAGGAATTTAGGAGAACCAGACCGTACTATTGTATTTCAAGACGAGTTTAATACAAACGACAATCCTTTAAATGGAATACGGTTTCAATTGGATTATACGTTTAAACCTTTCGATTTTGGAGTGTTGGAAACGGGGTATAATTTTAGAAATTTATCTCATAAAGGAGATTTTATTTATGAAAGACGTGCCAGTTTTGATGCACCATTTCAGCTTGTACCTGAGTTTTCTAGTGAGGTGGATTTAACACGTACAATTCATTCTGGCTATGTGCAATTCTCTGGTAAAAAGGGGAAATGGGATTATGCTGTAGGCTCTCGATTGGAATTTATGGACCGTGAATTTAGGTTAAAGGATAGAACGAATACTTTTGACGAGACCTTTAATTTCGATTTTGTAAAACTGTTTCCTTCTGCTTCTGTGCAATATGCCGTTACAGAGAAAACGAATGTAAAGACGGCATACAGCAAACGTGTAGAGCGTACCACGACCTTTAAAATGAATCCTTTTCCCGAGCGCGAGCATTCGGAAACCTTAGAACAGGGTGATGCGAATTTAAGACCAGAGTTTATCGATTTGGTAGAATTAGGTGTTACTAAAACAATGAAAGGAGGGCATTCTGTCTTTGCAACAGGGTATTTTAGACATGTAGAAAATGTGGTGAATCGTGTAAATACTGTATTTAATGATACTATACTAAATAGAATTTATTCTAATGTGGGGAATGCTAAAGCGATTGGTGTAGAAGTGGGAGCAGAATTTAAGCCGACTAAACAATGGACCAATTTTATTGGTGCTAATGTTTATAATTATAATATTAATGGACGTTTTGATAACAACGCATTAGATACCGATGCAACTGTGTTTTCGGTAAATGTGAATTCTACATGGCGTTTTTGGAAAAATGCGTCCTTACAATTTACATTTAACTATTTGTCCGACCGTAATACAGCTCAAGGAGAAGATTCTAGGTTTTACAGACCGCACCTCACATTTCAAAAATCATTTTTTGACGATCGTTTAACGGCAACGCTACAATGGCAAAATATTGATTTAGGACTTTTAGATACTAATGAGCAACGCATCACAACGTCTAGACCAAATTCCTTTTTTACAACAACTAATTATATTTATGAGGTGGATATTCTACTTCTTAATCTGTCTTATACTTTTAAGAAAGGGAAGAATAAGTCTAAATTTATAGATAGTGAATTTGGAAAGCGCGAATTCTAAATTATAATAGAGTTCACCATATAAAAACGCGACGGTACTTTAGTGCCGTCGCTTTTTTTTAGTCATTATGTCTCTTACAGTATTATTTTTAGATGTCTAGAAGGACTAGACGCATACTTTATATGAGCTATAAGGCTTTATAGGGCTATCTATATCTTTTAGCTAGAGCGCGTTTAATCTTCTGTATTAGAGATTTTAGCAGGTTTTACAGAGGCATCGTGTGCATTGTAATATTCCTCTAAAAGGCTCATTGTAGCATTGAGTAGATCTTTTGTTTCTAGAAGTATGCTAAAATACAAAGTGGTATTTTTAGGACTAGATTCTTCAGATCTTGTACGTTCTACTTGAATTTGTATTTTTTCACTTACTAAAGTAAAATACTTGTTTTTTCGATCTAAAATTGCTCCAATTTGTTCAAAAGACCCAGATTCGAAAGCATTTTTGGTGTTATTGAAGAGTTTTTCCAAATGAGCATCTATGTCTTTTAATTCTTTTATCTGACTAAATTTAAGCTTTTTATGATTGTTGTTAACGTGTTTAAAACTTGCTCTAGAGATATAGGTTAAAGATTGTGTCATATCTTGCAAGTAGCTCAAAATACTAATGTAGAAGTTACTGGCATTTACACTAGGATCTTCTAAGTTTTTTATAAAATAATAGATGTTGTCTCTTAGGTCTTCTATTTCGTTAGAGAGTTTTTCTATTTGTGTTTTGTTCTTTTTAAGCTGTTTTAAGTTGTGGGTGGCTAAACCATTTACGGCACTGGTATATATTCTGTTTCCTCTTTTAATAACGTTGGCAATATTGCTGGCGCTTTCTACAATAACCCCTTGTGTAGAGCTGCTTTCGGCTTTTCTTAACGTGTCTTCTACTTTTTGCTCTAAGGACTTTTTACGATGTGTGAGGTAGTTTTTAGTGAGTAACACTATGGCTAAAATAAGTAGTGCAGTTAACGCATAAGCCCCTCCGTAAAAAAGTATTGTTGCCATTACAGCAGCGGCCGAAAAGGCACTTAAGGCAGTAAAAAACCAACCTCCAATCACATTAAGTACACCAGCAACTCTATACACTGCACTTTCACTTCCCCAAGCGCGGTCGGCTAAAGAGGTTCCCATAGCAACCATAAATGTAACATAGGTTGTCGATAAAGGTAACTTCATAGAAGTGGCTAAAGAAATAAGTACACTGGCTACCATAAGATTTACAGATGCGCGAACTAAATCGAATGCAGGTAAATCTTTTGTTTTTACAGAAGCAGGAATTCGGGTGTGTTCAAATTGGGTGTTAATATAAGCTCTTACACGATTTGGTAGCAAGCTGCTAAAGCTATCGGATAGTGCAATGCTAGATCGTACGATATAACGCGATAAAAAATTAGGTTCAAAACGTTCGTTAACATCATCTTGGCGTGACAAATCTACCGATGTTTTTACCACAGCTTTAGCTTTACTAGAAAACCATAGTGTTAATACCATAATTAAACCTGCAATTAATAGCAAAACAGGTTGCGTAGGAATCGCTTCCGATAGGCTGGTCATTCTAAAAAGATCAGGAGCTGTACCACTTTTACTCCAAACACCAAAAGAATCGAATGCCGCAATAGGAACTCCAATAAAATTCACCAAATCATTTCCAGCAAAAGCAACGGCAAGCGCAAAGGTGCCTACTACGATTATGATTTTGTAAATATTCATCTTTAAAAATGACATCAATGCCATAGAAATCAAACTAAACACTACAAAACTTATGATTAAAAGCGCCAAGTTATTGGCATTAATTAAAGCTTTTAATTCTCCACTCATAAAGGAAGCGTTCTTTATACCTTTTATTAAAATAAAGTAAAGGATAGAGGTAATTGCAAATCCGCTAAAAATGGCACCATAGATTTTTGGTTTGCTGTTAAAATTAAACGACAGTAGTAAACGCGATACAAATTGGATTAAAGCGCCAATAGAGAAGGCTACCACAACAGATAGGAGTATGCCTAGTATAATTTCTATGGCTTTACCATTATTAATATAGTTGCCAATGTCTAAAAGGGTTTGACCACTCTCTGGAGCCATTATTTTTAAAACAGCTATAGCAACAGAGGCACCTAATAATTCAAATACAATAGATACGGTTGTAGAGGTAGGGAGGCCTAAGGTGTTAAAAAAGTCTAAGAGTAGAATGTCTGTTATCATAACGGCCATGAAAATAATCATGATCTCATCAAACATAAATTCACTTGGGTTAAAAATGCCTTTACGGGCCACCTCCATCATGCCACTAGAACTTAAGGCACCCACTGCAACACCCAAACTTGCTACAATCATTATGGTTTTAAATGAAACGGCTTTAGAGCCAATGGCAGAATTTAAAAAGTTTACTGCATCGTTACTAACACCAACAATTAAATCTGCTATGGCTAAAAAAGCCAAAGCAACAAGCATATAGATGTAAATGTATTCCATTACTTAATCACATAAATTTTAAGCAACAAATGTCTTATTTTAAAACGAACTCAATGTTACCCCAATGTTATGTTCTATGTATGGGAATTTTTATAGTTTAAGGCTCATGGCATTCTTAGCAGCTTATGTTAAAGAATTTATGATGCTTTTATTTTTTTTGATAATGCTAAGTATCTGTTTTTTATTTATTTACATGTTTTATGTTAATTTAATGTTATGTAAATGTTGCTTAAAAGTAAAATAAAATATATATTTGTAAAGTAATTATTAATTAAACCCAAATAGCAATGAAAACATATATATCAATTTTAGCGGCACTATTTATTAGTGTGTCCGTTTTTGCACAAAAAGAAAGAACATTAACGCTTAATAAAGAGACGAATTTAATAGATGTTACGTATTACCATGAGAATGGTAAAGTGAGTCAAACAGGATCTTACACTGCCGATGGTAAATTAGAAGGACAGTGGTTAAGTTTTAATGAAGCAGGAGAAAAGACAGTGACTGCATATTATAAGGAAGGAAAGAAAACTGGAGAGTGGATTTATGTTATCGAAGGTAAAACTAAGAAAGTTGATTATTCTAAAAATATTGCATCACTTTAGCCAATACACCAACTATAACTATAATAAAAAAGCATCCTATTACGGGATGCTTTTTTTTGTAGTGTGAAACAAGGGTTATTTTAGTATTTTTTTAGAATTTCCTAAAGATTTTACAATGTAGAACCCTTTTGGTAATGCGTTAATGATTTCATTTTCGGCTGCTTTATGTTCCACCTTTTTATCAAATATTAGTTGTCCAGAGATGTTATATATGGATAATTGATAGTTTTTAGGTGTTATTTGACCGTCTTTAAATTGTAATTCTTTAGAGCTTTGATCATAGCTTAGCAAAAATTTTAGAGCGAAAGTGTTGTTACTTTCATTAGTCTCATTAGCATTTTTAGTTATAGAAAAGATGAGGTAGCCAGATTCTAATCTATTGCTAAAGAAGTTTAGTCTGTTAGCCGAGATTAGAGCTAAATGGTTTACCGAAATCTGCGAGAAGCCAATGTTTTGGTTAGGACTTAAATTGACATTAAAAATTTTCTTACTATTTAGTTCTACATCTTTTCTTGGTCCAATTTCCAAAGTATTGTTAGTAGAGGCATAGGTTTTAACTTCAATAGAACTCTCATTTCTTAAACTTCCATTACCTGTATTGGAAAGGTTTAAATTGATAAGTATTTTACTGTTTAGACTAATTAAGGGAGGCGAACTAGTGGTTCTGTTGAACGTAGATGAACAATTGCTACTACAACCTGAAACAGAGTAGGATGATTTGGTCAAATTTATTGCCAAATCAGGAGTGCCAGGACAGCCGTTGTTTGCAGGATCGCCAGCAGTAGTTGGGCAAAGATCTTGCGAATCTGCAACGCCATCATTATCAGAGTCCCTAGGTGTACAATCTATATTTATAACGTTTGTTTCACTTAGACTAATAGTTTCATCGGCATCTTGGTTAGACGTGTCTCTAGAAAATTCCACAACATAGTAGCCGTCAAAACTTTCATTGGCGTTAATTAATAACACCGTTCCAACAGAAAATCGAGTTGGAATATCTTTAATATTCAATTTAAGTTGTCCAGAAGATGAGTTTCCACAAAAATTAGTTTGGGCAGCGTTTAACGTATTACCTAGTTTTTCAAGACGGTGGTAACGTCTTTGGCCATAAGTTGCTAAATAAATGGAGAATGCGAATAGAAGTAGTAACTTTTTTTTCATGATAGTTTG
>CAZLTR010000016.1:23429-31346 GCA_964562415.1 uncultured Hyunsoonleella sp.
ATTATTTTGTAACTACAAATTCAGGATTAGCCCAGCTAAAAGCATTTAAGTCTGCTCCTACTCCAGATTTTGAAGTTACTGTGTTATTAGAAGGCACAGTTATCCCATCAGTAATAATAGTTACTTCTCCAGTGATTGCACCACCTACTTTGTCTTCACCAACATTCCCTTGTGCAACAGCATTAGTTACAGTTAAGAGTCCATTACCTTTGTCATCATTGGTGTCTATTCTATTGCCAAAAGAGGCCTCTCCATAGGCTGCAAATAAGATATTGTCAATGATAGCTTCTGTACCTCTTCTAATTTCAGCACCTGCTTTTAAAGACACATCAGGATTTAGGTTTAAAATAGTCACATTTCTTAATGTAGGTCTAGATATAGGAGTTGCAGTTGCATCAGAACCGTTGCTATCACCTTCGATACCTCTAGGGTCATCAGTAGCAGCATCGAAACCATCATTTCTTACACCGAAAGCATTAGTTATTGTTCCCGTATAACCACCTGTCCAGTCAAACATGTCATCTGCAATATTTGCACAGAAAACATTAGTTACATTCACACTACCTCCAAAAAATTCAATACCGTCATCATTTCCGTTACTAACAACTAAATTGTTAACTATTGTACCGCTACCTACACCAAAGAACGAAATCCCGTTAAATTCTTGCTCTCCATTAATTTTAGCACCTGTATATTCGGCTATTACATAGCTCATTTCACCAGAACTATCTGTATCTTCTGTACCTCCATATAACAAACCTGCTACTTCAGATTGTACATCAACACCTTTATTAGATCTAGCTCTACCAGCTAAAACAATACCTCCCCAGTCTCCAGCTCTAGGAGACTCAGAATCTGATGTGAAAATAATAGGGTTTGCAGCGGTGCCTTTTGCGATTAATTTTGCACCTCGTTCTACAGCTAAGAAGACGTCTGTTCTTCCACTTTTTGCTAATATTCTTGTACCTGCTTCAATAGTAAGTGTTGCGCCGTTTCTTACAGTAAAAGACCCCGTTAAATTATAGGTTACAGATGAAGATAAAGTAGCATCTTCTGAAATACTACCATTTAATTCATTTCCAGTTATAGGACTGTCTTGCTCTTGTTGCTCAGGGATAATTTCTCGGTTATCATCATCAGAAGAACAAGAGAAGATTGAAATAGCAACTGATACTAATAGGATTTTTAAAGCTTTCATTATTAATGATTAATTTTATTAGATTAATTTTATTGTTACACAAATAAACAGCTAAAGCTTAAATGCAATCTTACGTAAGTATTAGATTTACGTTAAAAAAAGAGGAGAAACATTAACTTAATGTTAGCTGATAATAAGCATAAAAAAACCTCTTGTAATCACAGCGACTACAAGAGGTCTTTTACAATTGTTTTATGTTTTTACATTAAAGATTATAACTTAAACCAAGAGATATCGTAGAGCCTTTTCTGTAAGAATTCATAACTAATTCTTCAGGGATATCTCTATATCTTTCAAAACTTGGATTTAATAAGTTCTTAGCGTTTAACTTTCCACTTAATTTGCTGTTAAATTTATGACTAAGTACAAAGTCTAATAAAGGAACGCCTCTTTCTACGATGTTTTCTTGAAAGTTAGTACCAATACTAAATACTTTGTCGCTTTGATAATTAAAAACTAATGTAGAAGTCGTTTCCTTTTGGTTGATATTGAACTTATAAGAAAGGTCAATATTAATAGTAAGAGGAGAGGCGCCTTCTAATTGCGAATCGTTTCCTGTGTAGTTAAATAGAGTATTAGCTGTATTAAATTCAAGCTTAGTTTGCATTAACGTTAGGTTACCACCTAAAGCTAAATTTTTAGTAACATCACCTTCTTCATTTTCTTTAGTTAATAAATCAAAACGCGCTTCTACTTCTGTACCAAATACAGTCGCATCACCTGAGTTGTCGAACGTAAAATCCCTTTCGATAGCTGAGTTTCTCTCTAATCTATTGATGGAGTTTTCTATTAATTTACCAAAGACTCCTATAGATATTAATTCGCTTTTCTTAGGAAATAATTCGAATTTTATTTCTGCATTATAGTTGTCTGATGGTAATAATGCAGGGTTACCACTTTCTTGGAAGTTGATGCCTTCGTAGGTAAAAGGTGCTATTTCTTTAAATTGAGGATAAGTGTAAGTGACACTTCCCGAAGCTCTGAAGTTAATTTTATCGTTAAGCTTATACTTTAAATTTAAAGAAGGTAGTATGTACTGTTTATCTAAAGCAACGCTGCTATTGTTAGAAAATCCAGGAAATCCTATGTTGGTATTCCAGTCTACATTCATTTTAATATCTTCTGCTCTAAGACCAACATTAGCTGTAAATTTGTCGTTAAATTTATATATAGCATCTATATAAGCAGCATTTATAGTCTTTTTTCCATCATATAATTGTGGTAAGAAGGTTTCTGCATCAGTATTATTACGACCTCTAGAAGTTTCTATTCCAAAAAGACCGTTATCTAAATTCTCTTGGTTAAAAACTAAATCAATATTGTTAGGGTCTATAAAAGTTGTTCTTGGCGTAGTGAAATTATGGTCAAAATAAATACCATCAAATTTTCTATCGTTCACACTACCATTATAACCTAAAACGACTTTACCCTTATTTTCGAAACGCTCTCCTAAATATTTTACAACATTTAAATTAGCAGCAATATTGTTCTCGAATAAGTTACCATAAAAACGGCTATTATCTCTTACTGCATTTTGGGAAATTCTAATAGAATCTGTATCGTTATTAATGATGAACGTGTTTTTTCTTCTGTCTGGCTCATCATTAAATATAGCATTATAAGCTAAAGCTGTATTCACATCAATAGATTCTCCAAATTTGTGAGTTGATAATAATTGATTAACAAATAACCTGTTTTGAATCTCAGTTTGTAATAATACATTTACTAACCTATTGTCATCGTCATCTCTACCAACATCATTCGTAGTTCCTGTGAAGTCTTGAATTTGTTGATTGCTAGAGTGGATAAATATATGGTTGTAGCTTAAACTATGGTTGTTGTTTATTTTGTAAACCACGTTACCCATTAACATTTTCGAGGCATTGTAGTTGAACGTTTCGGTACTAAAAATAGACCCTACGTTTAACACACCGTCATCGCTTATGTCTATAATATTGTCTGATTGTCCTTCTCTATAATTGAATTTATTACTGAAAGTACCTACAAGAAAAAGACTAATGTTACTTTCGTCGGATAATGTTATTTTCTTTCCGTAATTCAATGATAATCCAAAATTAGGGCTTGCAAGCGTAGATTCTGGGGTGTATCTGTTTTCAAAATTATAAACATTTAAATCTCTAATGTTGTGTTTTGTATTTGAATTAACACCAACCCAATTTGTACCATCAATTTCTTTAAAGTTATTAAAAGTAGTGATAGTATTGTAACCAGAGGAAATACCAACTTTAAAAAGCGATTTTTTAGATGTTTTCTTGCTTGTAATATCAATGTTGGCTCCAGCAGCATCGAAAGACATATATGATGAAAATGCTTTACTAATACCGACACTTTCAATAATATCTGTTCCAAATAGCGAAAGGTCAATGTTTTTGTTTCTAGGGTCATTAGAAGGTAAAGGCAAGCCATTTAAAGTAGTGGTGTTGTATCGGTCTCCTAAACCACGAACATATATTTTACTTGAACCTTCTTTTTTGTTTACTCCAGTAACTTTTAAGGTTGCAGAAGCAGCATCAGATACCGCTTTTTTCGTCAATTCCTGTGCGCCAATTGCTGTTTTTATTTCAACTGCATTTTGCTGCTCTAATAACAAAGCACTTTCACTTTCTCTCGTTTTTGTAGTTGTAATAACGATCTCATCTAAAGACGCTGCACTTGCAGACATTACGACATTTAATTTTGTAGTTTGCCCTGCAGTAATTGTAATTGTTTTTTCTTGCGTTTCGTAACCTACAAAACTAATTTGTACAGTATATGTACCTGCGTCTAATCCTGAGATTTCGTAAAGCCCATCAAAATCAGAAGTTGTTCCTTTTGTGGTGCCTTTAATCAATACATTAGCAAAAGCTAATGGTTCATTATTATAGTCTTTATCAGTAAGTTTTCCAGATACTGATCCAGTGTTTTGAGCCTGAGCTAACACACTGGTAAAGAGAAGTAATAATAGTAAAAAATGTCTCATTATTTCGTTTTAATTTGTTGCCGCAAAGAAACTAACTCTTTGTAAACAATGTGTTATTACACAATTAAAGAACTGTAATAAAAGCGTTAGTTTAACGTTATCAAAGCCGTGGTTTTTTTAGAGATTCTTTACAATAAATTAACATTTACTTAAGAAAATATTATTTGTAGAAAATCCCTTTCAGGGACTGAGCTAAGCCTAAAAAAAGCACTTTTTATTATAATAAAAGCACTTTTTTTAAAATAGGTATGTTAAATTAATGTATACGTTTAATTATGTTTTACAGCATCATCTTGCATTTTAGATGCGGAGGCTGCAAATGCCAAAGTAAGGTCATCTAAAGATAAAGAAGACGCGTGAAGTACAATATTGGTATGCGCATTTAAAGTGGCAACGATTTCTTTGGTTTCATATCCCGTAAAACTACATACTAAGGTATACGTGCCTTGAGCTATATTTTCAAAACGAAAAACACCTGTTTCGTTCGTTAATGCTTTTTGCCCTGTTTCTTTTAAAGTTACTTTAGCTAATAATAGAGGTGCATTGTCACTTTCTGCATCGGTAATAATACCACTAATTGTATTTGCGTTTTGAGCAAAACTAAAAGAGCTTACCGTTAGTAATAGTACTGAGAGAAATAATTTCATGAAGTTGAAAATCATTTTTTTTGCAAAGAAACTGGTTTAATGCGATTTAAGTGTTATCTAATTATTAAACCTAAATAACTAAAATGTTACCTTAATGTTAACAGCTTTTCTAGATCGTATTTTAAGGAAAACAATTATCTTGCTCTCATTTATTTATATCATATGAACTGGGCACAATTACTTTCTCTAAAACGCTATGGCGATACTAAAAAACGCTTAAGAACTGCTCAAGATGAAACCCGTTTGGGATTCGAGGTGGATTACGACAGGATTATATTTTCGCAAGAGTTTAGGAGCTTACAAGACAAGACGCAAGTCATTCCTCTGTCTCAAACCGATTTTGTACATACGAGACTTACGCACAGTTTAGAGGTAAGTGTGGTAGGCCGTTCTTTAGGACGGCAAGTCGGTAAAAAGGTGCTAGAGAAACACCCCAATCTGCAACAGGTACATGGCTATCAAGCGAACGATTTTGGAGCTATTGTGGCCACAGCCGCCCTGGCGCACGATATTGGCAACCCGCCTTTTGGGCATTCTGGAGAGAAAGCTATTGGTGAGTTTTTTAAGTCTGGAGCAGGGCGTGTATACCAGCCAGAACTAACCGCTACGGCCTATCAAGACTTGTGTGATTTTGAGGGGAATGCCAATGGCTTTAAAATTTTAACCCAAAGTCGTGCGGGACGCAAAGGCGGTTTGCGGTTAAGCTATGCGACTTTAGGGGCCTTTACAAAATATCCAAAAGCATCCTTGCCTAAAAAGCCAACAACACATATTGCCGATAAAAAATATGGTTTTTTTCAGTCGGAAAAAGAGGCCTTTGTAGATGTTGCAGAAGAGTTAGGTTTACCCAAACGGCATAAGAATCATGAGGGATATGCAAGGCATCCCTTAGCGTATCTGGTTGAAGCAGCAGATGATATTTGTTATACGATTATCGATTTTGAAGATGGGATTAATTTAGGTCTCATTCCAGAAGAATATGCCCTAGAATACCTCTCTAAATTAATTCGAGATAATATAAAAACAGAAAATTATTATGCGCTCGAGACCAAAGAAGACCGCGTAAGTTACCTTAGGGCCTTGGCTATTGGGGTGTTAATTAACGAAGCGGTGACCATTTTTATGGCCAATGAAACCGCTATTTTGGAAGGCACATTTGATGCCGCACTTTTAGATAAAAGTAAATTTGAAGCTCAAATTAAGGATGTTATAAAAATTAGTATTGAAAAGATTTACCAATCTGAAGAGGTCATCGATAAAGAGATTGCAGGCTATCAAATTATAAATAAACTTTTAGAGGTTTATACCAAGGCCGTTAACAATAACTATAATGGTACAGCCTCTAATTACGACAAACTTATTTTAAAGCGTTTGCCAGATACTATAAATTTTAATGCGCCCGATTTATATGAAAGATTATTGGCAGTATGTCATTACGTCTCATTATTAAGTGATAGTAAAGCGATTCAAAATTTTAAAAATATAGAAGGTGTTGCGTTTTAAAAACTATTAGGGCGTTACCCCGCTAAAGAGCGGGGTCGGGCTTTCGACAGTCGCTTACCGCTTAGGCGGCAGAGCTCCAACAAAGCCTCAATCCCTAACGCAGGGGCTCGCATTAGAGTTTAGAGCCATAAAATGTCATTTTTTGCTCCAAAATCAGAGTAAAAAATAAGTTACAAGTTTAAGTGGTGCACTAGTTTTAGTGGAATGTGAAAGTTATCGGCCTTGTTTAAAACAAGGATATGTGCTTTACATAAGGTTTGCGAAGGTTGTTTTTAAACGTTCAACATCTAAACCTACTAAGGTTTGCAATTCTGCAACAGTACCATGTTCGATAAAGCGGTCTGGTAGACCCAATGTTTTAATGGTGTTTTTATAGTTATGGGCGGCAGCAAATTCTAAAATTGCAGTTCCAAAACCACCTGTAATCACATTGTCTTCAACTGTAACTACAATGTGATAAGTTTTAAAAATAGTATGCAATAAAGGTGCATCGAGAGGTTTAACAAAACGCATGTCGTAGTGGGCGCCGTCTAAATTAAGAAGTGCCGCACTTACATTTTTTGCTATGGCTCCAATACTAAGTACAGCAAAGGCAGTTCCTTTTTTAAGCTGTTCGGCTTTACCAATATCTAGTTTTGTAAAGGGTTGTTTCCAGTTAATGGTAACGCCTCGGCCTCTGGGATATCGAATGGCTATAGGGTGTTTTAGTCCAAGTTGCGCGGTATACATAATGTTGCGCAACTCAATTTCGTTACGAGGTGCAAAAATAATGAGGTTAGGGATGCAGCGTAGGTAACTTAAATCGAACACACCATGATGTGTAGGGCCATCTTCGCCAACCAATCCAGCACGGTCTAAACAAAAAATAACAGGTAGGTTTTGTGTGGCAACATCATGAATAATTTGGTCGTAAGCACGTTGTATAAAGGTGGAGTAAATATTACAAAAGGGGATCAAACCTTGTGTGGCCATACCTGCGGCAAGGGTTACGGCATGTTGCTCTGCAATTCCCACATCGAAGGCACGATCGGGGAGGGCTTCCATCATAAACTTAAGCGAACTTCCTGTAGGCATAGCAGGTGTAATACCTACTATTTTGGGATTGGTTTTGGCCAATTCTACAATGGTATGTCCAAAAACATCTTGGTATTTTGGTGCCTCAGTTTTTGGTGCTTTTACAGGTAAATCCCCCGTTTTAGCATCGAATTTACCAGGCGCATGGTATTTTACTTGGTCGCGTTCGGCTTGTTTTAAACCTTTTCCTTTAGTGGTAATCACATGCAAAAGCTTAGGGCCTTTAATGTGTTTAAGGCGTTGTAATTCGGCAATAAGAGCGTCTAAATCATGACCGTCTATAGGGCCAGAGTAGTCGATGTTTAAAGCTTCTATGATATTATTTCGACGTTGTGTGCCTTTCTTAACATTAGTTAAATATGCTTTTAATGCGCCAACACTAGGGTCTATACCAATGGCATTATCGTTTAAAATGACTAAGAGATTAGCAGGGGAAACTCCCGCATGGTTTAAACCTTCGAAAGCCATACCGCTCGCAATAGAAGCATCGCCAATAACGGCAATATGGTGTTTGT
>CAZLTR010000017.1:0-30056 GCA_964562415.1 uncultured Hyunsoonleella sp.
ATAAAAAACGCTCTAGCAATTGTTGTGCACTAATTTGACGTCCCTTTTTTAAGGGGATGTAGTCGCCAAATTCTTTAATAACATCGATAACCTTTTGTTCTGGTTTTATAGAGATGCCGTTTTGGGTATAATACCCAAATTTAACAGTGTCTCCTTTTATAACTTTACCAGAATCTGGTGCTGCTGTTTGGGTTAGTATGTTAAGGAAAGATGTTTTTCCAGTACCGTTTTTTCCTATAATTCCAACACGTTCGCCTTTCTTAAAAGTATACTCAAAACCATCTAAAATCACTTTGTTTTTAAACGCTTTAGAGACTTTATGGAACTCTAATATTTTGCTACCTAGACGCTCCATGTTAAGTTCTAATTGTACTTGATGGTCTTGCCGGCGTTGGTGCGCTTTGTGTTTAATGTCTGCAAAATCATCTATACGAGATTTAGATTTGGTTGTACGGGCCTTGGGTTGGCGACGCATCCATTCTAGTTCTTTTTTAAAGAGTTGTTTTGCTTTTCCTGTTTCTACAGCTTCACGTTCTATTCTGGCATCCCTTTTATCGAGATAATACGAATAATTACCCTTGTAATTATAGAGTTGGCCTTGGTCGAGTTCTATAATTTCATTACACACACGTTCTAAGAAATAGCGGTCGTGCGTTACCATAAAAAGTGTAATGTTTTCTTTAGTGAAAAATTCCTCTAACCACTCAATCATTTCTAAGTCTAAATGGTTGGTAGGTTCGTCTAAAACTAATAAATCGGGTTTGTTAATTAGGGCGTCGGCTAAAGCCAGGCGCTTTTTTTGACCACCAGAGAGTGTGCTTACTTTTTGTTGTAAATCTTCTAATTTTAATTTGAAAAGAATTTGTTTATAAAGCGTTTCAAAATCCCAAGCTTGGTGGTGTTCCATCGCATCGAAAGCCGCTTGGTAAGTGTCTGTATCTTCGGGGGTTAAAAGTGCCTTTTCGTAATTAGAGATTACTTTTAATATAGGGTTTTCGCTAGCTAAAATAGTAGCTTCTATAGTTAAAGCATCATCAAATTTAGGGTCTTGGGACAAGAATGAGACTTTGATGTCCTTTCTGTAAACGATAGCTCCAGAATCTGCTGTATCTTGACCCGATAAGATATTTAAAATGGAGGTTTTACCGGTACCGTTTTTAGCTACAAAAGCGATTTTTTGATCTTTATGAACGCTAAAAGACAAGTCTTCAAATAACGTATGTTCGCCGTAAGATTTTGATATGTTTTCTACTGATAAGTAATTCAAAAGGAAAGTTTTTTACAAATAACGGGTTTACACTCAGATTATGCAATAGAAACTTAAATAGCAGTATAATAACAGAGGTGTTTTAATTCAATTTTATTAAAATAGATTAAAATTTTATTATTTGTACTGAAAAGCTATATTTGCTAAGAAACGAAATCACTTAAACGTATAGAAAATGAGGTACTGTGTTATGTTGTGTTTGTTAGGATTTATCTTGTGTTTAAATTCATGTATAACCAACAAAGATGTCGTTTATTTACAAGACAAAGGTACAAATGTTGATGGTATTGAACAGCTCAAATCTTTAGCAAAACCGTATCGATTACAAATCAATGATATATTAAGTATTGATGTTAAAGCCTTAGATAAGGATTTGGTAGAGATATTTAATCCAACAACTCAAGCCTTAGGGAATAGTCCTCAATCCTTATATTTTAATGGGTTTACAATAGATTTACATGGTAATATAGAGTTTCCTATTCTAGGAGAAATAAATGTGTTAGGTTTTACTACAGAAGAAATTGAAGATAAAGTAGAAAGGCTTTTGTTAGAGAAATATTTTAAAGAGACAGCGCAAATATTTGTAACCGTAAAGCTTGCAGGGTTTAGATATACAACACTTGGCGAGATAGCGAATAAAGGATCTAATGTGTTGTATCAAGATCGTGTTAATATTATTGAGGCTATCGCTAATGCAGGTGATATTATAGACACAGGTGATCGAAAAGATGTTTTAATTTTAAGGCAATACCCTGAAGGGCAAAAAATACATCATATAGATTTAACAGACTTCGCTGCTTTGAAATCGGAGTTTTACTATATTCAGCCCAATGATGTTATTATGGTAAAACCACTAAAACGAAAATCCTTAGGAGCAGGACAAACCATTTTTCAAACTGTTACTACAGTAGCAGGTATTTTTTCTGTTCTAGTAAGTACTTATTTTTTAGCCACAAACCTTTAGAGAATGGATTATAGTGATGACAGAAGTAACACCTTTAATTTCGATGTTAAGGCTTTTATATTTCGATGTTTAAGTTATTGGAAATGGATGCTGCTAGGACTCATAATTGGGTTTTATATTGTATACCAACAAAATATTAGAAAAGAATTTCCTTATACGTTATCTGCTTCTATTACAGTACAAGACGATAAAAATCCATTGTTTACTTCCAACACGAGTTTAATTTTTAATTACGGTGGGATTTCGGGTAAAGTGCAAGATGTATTACTTAATTTAACGTCAAGAAAGCACCACGAAAAAGTTGTAGATAGTTTAGGGTTGTATCTTAGTTATATGAAACAAGGGCGATTTTATAAAGCAGATATATATGGAACTTCCCCTTTTAAGTTTATTGGAAATGAAGATGCTTTTCAATTGATAAATCATCCTATCAAGATAACATTTTTAACCAAAAGTACTTTTGAGTTGTCTTACGATTTTGGAGAATTAAAAACGGTAACCCTACAAAATTATAAAACTAAAGCTCTTAAAACTCATCAGTTAGCACTTTCTAAGTTTTCTAAGGTTTATAGTTTAGGAGAACCAATACGTATGCCTTTTTTTAAAGGGCATGTAGTTTTAGAGGGAGAGCAGACTGTAGTTCCTGAAACATCATATTTTATACAGTATAGTGCTTTTAATGCAACCGTTTCTGGGTTTATGAATCGTTTTTCGGTAAAGAATACAGCACAATCGCCGTTACTAGTACTTAGGCTAACACACAAGAATAAAGCTAAAATAGTAGATTATTTAAATACATCGGTATTTATATTAGATCGCGACCAATTGCAACGTAAAAATCAATATGCCATTAATACTGTAGCATTTATAGATAAGCAATTGGCGCGTGTAAAGGCAGAATTAAATAAAAAGGCAGATTCATTAAACAAGTTTAGAAAACGTAATAAGATTTTTTCTGATATTGAAAATGAGAGTAGTTTATTGTCTTCAAAAATAGAGAATTATAAAAAAGATAAAGATAAATTAGACGAAGATATTTTGTCATACGATCTTTTAGAGAACTATTTAATACTAAATGACGATTACTCTAATTTACAAGTGCCTTCTACTGATGGAATATCAGATGCTAATATAAATGCTAGTATTTCGAGAATAATAGCGTTATCAAGTGAAAAATCAAAACTATCCTATTCAGTAAGAGATAATGTTGCTGTTTTTGATGATTTGAACAGACAAATAGAAGCTTTAAAGCGTATTATTATAGAGAATATCGCTTCTGCTAAAAAGAATATTAGAGCCCAAAAGCAATCCATAGAGCAAAAAATATATAATACTGAAAGACAATTTTCGTCGATACCAGAAAGTCAACAGAAATTACAAGGAATAGAACGGGCCTATTTATTGAGTCAGAATACCTACGATTTGTATTTAGCAAAACGTGGAGAGGCAGATTTAATAAAGGCCTCTAACATATCAGATATTATTTTATTAGAACCTGCAAAGGATACAGGTCAAGGTAGAAATTTAGTGAATCTCAATGTGCGATATATCTTTGCTTTTTTTGCGGTGCTTATCCCAATTTTACTATTATCTTTCATGATTACTTTTTTTGATAATAAACTGCATAGTCCTAATGATCTAGAAAAATTATCTCAAATTCCTTTACTTGGTGTGGTTGGAAAGAATGAGTCTGAAACGAGTTTAGTTGTACTAGATAAACCAAAATCGGCAATAGCAGAAGCTTTTAGAGCCATACGTTCTAGTTTACAATATGTATATAAGAAACACGATTTAAAAGGCAGCAAAACGGTAATGGTAACTTCTTCTATTAGTGGAGAAGGAAAAACGTTCTCATCAATAAACATAGCCTCTGTATTTGCTTTAAGTGGAAAGCGTACGGTTTTGGTTGGTTTAGATTTACGTAAGCCTAAAATTTTCAACGATTTTAAAATACATAATAAAACAGGTGTTGTAAACTATTTAATAGGGCAAAATACTCTTGAAGATGTGGTACAAAATACAGTTTTAGAAAATCTAGATGTTATCACATCTGGACCAATACCTCCAAATCCATCAGAGTTACTTATAGGGGAAACTATGGATGATTTTATGCGAGAATTAAAAGAATCTTACGATTATATCATATTAGACACCCCTCCAATAGGTCTTGTTTCGGATGCTGTAGAATTATTGGATTATGTAGATGCGACATTATATGTATCTCGACAAGACTATACCAAAAAAGAAATGCTGTCTTTAATCAATGATAAATATGAAAAGGGCGAGGTTAAAAATATAAGCTTCTTATATAATTACTTTTCTCAAAAAGGAGGCTATGGTTATGGTTACGGTTATGGTTATGGTGCTTATGGTAACGGTTATCATGAAAATGCTAAAACATCAAAAAGTATTATAAACCGAATAATAGGACGTTTTAAAAGGTCTTGAAAGTAGCATGTTTTATATTTTTTTTAACTAATTTAGAATAACTTTGAATACAACTGTCGAAAATAAGGATTGGTTATACATAATATCGCCAAAAAAAAACCTAATCAATTTAAACTTTAAAGAGATTTGGCGTTACAAAGATTTATTGTTTTTATTTGTAAAACGTGATATTGTAACACAATATAAACAAACTATATTAGGACCTCTTTGGTATTTTTTTCAGCCTTTGTTTACAGGTATAATTTTCACCTTGATTTTTAATAATTTAGCCTCAATACCTACAGGACATGGAGTGCCTTCATATTTGTTTAATTTAGCAGGTATAACCTCATGGAATTATTTTAGTTCTTGTTTAACAGGAACGAGTAATACGTTTTCGGCTAATCAAGGTATTTTTGGTAAGGTATACTTTCCTAGAGTTATAACGCCTTTGTCTGTCGTATTTTCTAATTTAGTTAGGTATTGTATACAATTATTAGTGTTTATTGGTTTTTATATTTATTTCGTTTTTTTTACAGACAAAGCTTTTAGTGTAATGCCTCAAATTCATTTATTACTACTGCCCCTTATAATTTTGTTAAAAGGCCTTCTTGGGCTTGGTTTAGGAATGATTATAACCTCAATGACAACTAAGTACAGGGATTTAAATTATTTAGTAGGCTTTGGTGTGCAATTATTGATGTATGGATCGGCTGTAATGTATCCACTTTCCTATTTTAAAGAAAAAGTGCCAAGCTATTCGTGGCTTGTAGAATATAATCCTATGACTATTATAATAGAGATGTTTCGTTTTGTTACACTTGGTGTAGGCGAATTTAGTTGGTTAAAATTTATTTATATAATTATGATCTGTGTTTTAATATTTGTTTCAGGACTTGTAATTTTTAATAAGACAGAGAAAAGCTTTATTGATACGGTATAATATGAAAGAGATAATGTTAAGTGTAGAGCAAATATCTAAGCAATACCGTTTAGGTGTGGTTGGAACAGGTACTATAAGTCATGATATTAACAGGTGGTGGCATCTTGTAAGAGGAAAAGAAGATCCTTATTTAAAGGTAGGTGAAGCTAATGATAGAAGCTCTAAAGGAAACTCTCAATACGTATGGGTTCTTAAAAATATTAATTTTGAAGTAAATAAAGGAGATGTATTAGGTATAATAGGGAAAAATGGAGCAGGGAAATCTACGTTGCTAAAAATTCTATCTAAGGTAACAACTCCTACTTCTGGGAAGATAAAGACAAAAGGACGAATTGCATCTTTATTAGAAGTGGGAACAGGATTTCATGGTGAAATGACTGGACGAGAAAATATCTATTTGAATGGCGCTATTTTAGGTATGACTAAAAAAGAAATAAAAGGCAAAATAGATGAAATTATAGATTTTTCAGGTTGTGAGCGTTATATCGATACACCTGTTAAGCGTTACAGTTCAGGAATGACGGTGAGATTAGCCTTTGCTGTAGCAGCTTTTTTAGAACCTGAAATTTTAGTTATAGATGAAGTATTAGCAGTTGGCGATGTTGAGTTTCAAAAGAAAGCGATAGGTAAGATGCAGGATATAAGTAGAGGAGAAGGAAGAACAGTTTTATTTGTGAGTCATAACATGAGTGCTATTAAAAAATTATGTACTAGGGGCATTGTTTTAGAAAAAGGAAGCGTTGCTTTTGAAGGAGATGCAAATGAGGCTGTTAGTTTTTATCTTTCTAATCAAAATAGTATAGGCTCTAAAGTTGTTTTAGCGGATAGAAAAGACAGGATTGGAAATGGTCAGTTTAGATTTAAAACTATTACTTTTTTTAATAGTAAAAATGAACAGGTAAATGAAATCATGTCAGGTGAAGAAATAACGATTCATTTTGAGATAACTAAACATATAGCTATAGATTATACAAAATTAATTGTTTCTATAGCTTTTCAAGATATAAATATGAATACTGTCGCTTTATTGTCCAGTGATGAACTAAAAAGCGATTTTTCTAATTTAACTACATCAAATAATTTCTCTTTAAAAATACCCCAATTTTTATTACGTGGGGGAAAGTACTCTATTAGAATTGTTTCTACTTATAAAACAACACATGTAGAAAATTTTATAGACACAATAAGCGAAGCTGTCGAAATAGATGTGTTACAAAATGATATATGGAATGTCGGTAAAGTGAATAGAGCTATGCCGCAAGTGTTGATTCCAGCGCATTATGAATCCTAGTAATCGAAACATAAAAGTAGTTTTTGTCTTAGATAGTTTTCCTAATAATTCTGAGTCATTTATTTTAAATCAAATATTGGGAGTAAAAAAAGTAGGGTGTAAAGTAGCTATTTTTGTAAATAAATTAAATGATATTGAGCAATCGATTTATAAGAAACAAATCCAAGAGCATAATTTATTATCTTTAATTCACAAAAGGACAAACCATGTGTTTAGTTCTAATTTGCTAAAATTAATAACAACGTTAAAGTTGTTAGTTTTGAATACTAAACTATTACCTGTTTTTTTAAATCTTTTAAAAGTGAGACGAAGAGAAAAGTTTAAGGTAATGCGACTGTTGGTAGATTTAAAAAATCTTAGGGATGCAGATGTGTTTCATATACATTTTGCGAATAATGGATTGTTTTTAAAAAATTTTAAAAATTTAAATTTTTTAAAAACAAATACCAGAGTTATAACAAATTTTCACGGTTATGATGCACATTACTGCGATGAAAATTTACTATACAAGAAAAAAGTTTATAGCGAGATATTAGATTTATCCTCATCAATTTTAGTTAACTCAAGCTATTTAAAAGCAAAAGTTTTGACCTTAGGAGCAAGAGCCGATAAAATTAAAATTTTACCAATTCCTGTAGATACAAGTAAGTTTGTGTTTAAAAATAAAATACCAGACTCTACAATTAGCCTAATAACAATAGGACGTATAATAAAGTTGAAAGGACATGTGTATGGACTTAATACTGTAAAGGTATTAAAAGAAAAAGGCTTTGATGTACGCTATACTATTATTGGAGAAGGAGGTTATAAACCATTTTTAAAGTGGTTCATAAAAAGATATAATTTAGAGCATAATGTTTTTTTAGAGGGAAGTAAAACTCAAAAAGAAGTTGTAAAGCATTTGCATAAAAATGATTTTTATTTGGGAACATCTATTATAACTAAAAATAATAATGCAGAAGCCTTTGGAGTTGTTACAGCAGAAGCTCAAGCTACAGGAACGCCAGTTGTGGCCTTTAATACAGGAGGTGTTTCAGAAACTATAAAAAATGGATTTACAGGATATCTAGTAAACAATAAAGATTATTACCAAATGGCTTTAAGAATAATAGAATTGAAAAACGACGCAGATAAATATAGTATTTTTTCAAAAAATGCTAATTTGTTTGCCAAAGAAAAATTTGAAAGTAGGAAGCTAGTAAAAAAGCTAATGTCAATTTATGAAGCATAAGATATATAAACTTATAAAAATGGTTTTTAATGTACCTAGAAATAAAACATATACCTTTATTAATAGCCGAAACTATTGGGAAGATAGATATAAGAAAAAGGGAACATCTGGCGCAGGTAGTTACGGTAGGCTAGCATTATATAAGGCAGAGTTTTTGAATAGTTTTGTTGAGAAGGAACATATAAACAGTGTTTTAGAATTAGGTAGTGGAGATGGTAATCAATTAAAATTGGCTAAATACCCTAAATATACAGGTATAGATGTATCCAAAACAGCTTTGAAAATATGTAAAACGATATTCAAAACAGATAAAAGTAAATCATTTTATTTTTATGATGATTTTTTTAAGGAAAATACTAAAAAGTATCAATTAGTCTTATCGCTAGATGTAATATATCATTTGATAGAAGATGAGGTGTTCTATGCTTACATGGATAATTTATTTGCGTTTTCAGAAAAATTTGTTGTAATATATGCAAGTAATAAAAATAAAGTAATAGCAGATCATGTGAAATCTAGAAAGTTTACTGATTATGTAGATTTAAAATTTGCTAAAGTTTGGGAACTATATAAACACGAAAAAAATCGTTTTCCTTTCGATCCAAATGATACGAATACGTCTATGTCAGATTTTTATATTTACAAAAGGAAATAATGGTTTCTATAATAATTCCAACATATAACAGAGCTACTTTAATTATAGATACACTAAAATCGATAGAACTTCAAAGTTATAAGAATTGGGAGTGTATTGTAATTGATGATCATAGTGATGACAATACGGAGTATATTGTTAAAGACTTCATAAAGGATAAGAAGCGTTTTCAGTTCCATAAGCGACCAATTTCTATGAAGAAAGGTGCTAACTCTTGTAGAAATTTTGGGTTTCAAAAATCGCAAGGAGAATTTATACAATGGTTTGATAGTGATGATTTGATGTCTTTAAATTTCTTAAAAATAAAAATGAATACTTTCAAAGCCAATCCAAACATAAATTATAATATATGTGGTTTTTCTTTATTCAACAAAAACGGTATACTAAGAACATACATTTCAGATATAGAGCCTACCAATATATTATATAATTACGCTAAAAGAAATATAAAATTAAATACTCCAAGTATTATGTTTAAAAGACCTTTAGTGTTACCTTATTCATTTAATCCTTGGCTCTCAAGAGCTCAAGATTTAGATTTTATATTCAATGTTTTAACCAGTGGTAAAGCAAAAGGTATCATAATAAAGCAGAGCTTAACAAAAGTTAGAATCCATGAAAATTCTATATCAGCCCGTTATAAAAAAAATAAAAAAATAGATTTGAAATCTTCTTTATATGTATGTAATAATTTTTTTCATTTTTTTAGAAAGGAAGGAAATAAAGAAGGGCAAAAGCTAGCAAAACAAGATTATATACTAACACTCAAAAATGCTTTAAAAGGAAATTTTTTTTTATTCTTTTTTAGAAAATTAGCAAACACCAATATCTTAACTAATAGCGAAAAGATTAAATTACTTTTTTTAGCCTTTATTTATACGATTTCAGGTAAAGGTATAACAAGAATGAAATTGTTAGCTAAATAAATGAAAACTAAAAAATCAAGAATAGTATCTATAGTAACCATAAACTACAATAATTGTGAAGGGTTAAACATAAACACTTCGTAGTGTTTTTGGTCAACAATACACGAATTATGACTTATTGTTGTAGATGACGGCTCTAAAGATGGTAGTAAAGCTTTTTTAGAACAAAATGATGAACGTATGAGCGTTGGGTTAGTGAGCCCGATAAAGGCATTGCTATGGCAAGAGGTGAGTATATTTTATTTTTAAGTATTGGCGATTGGTTTTACGGTAATAATGTTTTAAGACATGTTGTACCGCATTTAGATGATTGCGATTTTGTTTATGGAGTGGGTATCATATACCACTACAATGCAACTAAACACGTATTAGAAAAAGACTTTGAAGGACAACAAGTTTTAGAAGCGTTTTTGCCAAAATTAATCATAGAAGACTATGAACATTTCTCCAAACAAAGATAGCTATTAAAAAGTAATCGATTTAGAATGCTACAAGAATTAGAAACTTCACCAGTATTACAAAAGCTACTATCTCTAGTATTGCGAATTATGGTGTTTGTTTTTAAAGGTAAAAGCGTAAGTAACTTATAAGAACCAGAAAAACCGTCATTAGAGGTCCATGTATGGTTTTTGAAAAAACAGTAAAAATAAGCACATGAAAATAGTAAAGCTTACCTATAATTATGACATGTCTGTTTTTAGACAAACGCCAAAATACTCTCAGGTTTGGGGTGACTATAAATTTGTAGTTGATGCTAATTTAAAGGTATGCGATTTTTGGATCATTTATAGTGATTATGGCTTAAAACCAGAAAAGGTAAACTGTGCAAAGGCTAATATTATTTTTATTCCAGCCGAATGTTTTCATACAAGTCCTAGGTTTACAAGTGCTTTTTTAAATCAGTTTGGATTGGTGTTAACCGTACAACGCGAATTAAAACACCCTAATATAAGATATACCCATAATGCCAACCCTTGGTTTATTGGGAAATCTTATGACGAACTTATGACGACGCCTGTACCACAAAAGAAAAAAATGTTATCTGTTGTAACTTCAAATAAAGCATTTACAGAGGGGCATCAAAAACGCTTGGCATTTGTGGAACAATTGAAAGCGCATTTTGGAGACCAAATCGATGTCTATGGGCGTGGGATCAATGATTTTGAGGACAAATGGGATGTTTTAGCAGATTACAAATACACTATTGCGATAGAAAATGATTTTTGTGACGATTGGGTTACCGAGAAATTTTTTGATTGTATGCTAACACAAACGCTGCCTTTTTACTACGGATGTCCTAATTTAGAAAGATTTATAGATCCTAAAAGTTTTATAAGGATAGATATAAATAATTTTTCGAATAGCATTAAAACTATAGAAACAGCCCTAAAAGAAGATGCTTTTGAGCGTGCTTTGCCTTACCTTAAGGATGAAAAACTGAAGGCTTTAAAAGAACATCAATTTTTTCCTTGGATTACTAAAATTTTAGATACTTTAGATGTTACAAAACCTAAAACGGAGATTACTTTAAAACTAAATGTAGAAGCGTATTGGTACCGCAAGTATGCAGCACTAAAAAAACGTGTAAAACAAGTTGTAAAGCGATAAATTCCTCTAGATAATAAATTTAAACAAATACTGTGTTAAAGCGCATACTTAGAAAAATAAAGTCGCTTCTATTTAAACGAAAAATAGAGCAAAAACGCCAGCAAGACCAATTACAATTTGAACGATGTAGACCATGGTTTGAGGTGCAAGGCGATACAACCTTACGTTTAAATTACTCCTTAAATAGTGATGCAGTTGTGTTTGATTTAGGTGGATATGTAGGCGAATTTGCCGAAGCCATCTACACAAAATACCAACCTACTATTTACGTGTTTGAACCTGTACCTGCGTTTTATAATAAGATAGTAGAAAAATTTGCGTCTAATACTAAAGTTAACGTGTATAATTTTGGATTAGCAGAACAAGATAAAACTTTAGAAATAGGCTTGTTAGATAATTCTTCCTCCACCTTTGTAGCCTCTAAAAATAGGCAAACCGTTCATCTTAAATCTATTGTTGCATTTATAAAAACCAATGCGATTTCGCGAGTAGATTTGATAAAAATTAATATCGAAGGTGGCGAATACGATGTGTTAGAAGCCTTAATCGCAGCAAACCTATTACACCTTTTTAAAGACATACAAGTGCAATTTCATGATTTTGTGATTCCGAATGCTAAAGCGCGTATGGAGGAGATACAAACCGCATTATCCAAAACACATACGTTAACCTACCAATATGAATTTGTATGGGAAAATTGGACGTTGAAATAAAATTTCAAACAAAGTTAGCGTTATGGATCGTCCTTTAGTAAGTGTATTGTTACCAGTTTACAATTGCGCAGCTTATATAGAAGATGCGTTACAAAGTATTTTAAATCAAACGTATACACATTTTGAATGTATCGTTATTGATGATTGTAGTACAGATGAGACCGTAGCTAAAATTAAAGCATTTAACGATACACGTATACGCTTAGAAGTAAAATCTAAAAATTCGGGATATACTAATAGTTTAAATTATGGGTTAACCCTAGCTAAGGGGAAATACATTGCTAGAATGGATGGCGACGATATAAGTTTGCCGCAGCGGTTTGAAAAGCAAGTTAAGGTGTTTGAAGCCGATGCATCTATTGTGGCCTGTGGTACTGTGTTTAAGGTGTTGGGTGAAGATACCATTATACAAGCACCAGAACATCATGAAGCCATAAGAAATCAGCTTTTAATAGAGTCTTGTATAGGGCATCCAACGGTAATGCTGCGAAGAGCAACTTTAGAAAAGCATGCGATACGCTACGACACCACTTACGAACCTGCCGAAGATTATAATTTATGGACGCGATTGGCCGCAGTAGGCAAATTGTATAATCTACAAGAAGTCCTTTTTGAATATAGAATTCATGAGGGGCAGGTATCTACACAACGCCGAGAAAAACAACGCCATAATGCCAGCAAATCGCGTTTCGATATGTTGTGTCAAATTGGATTCAACTATTCTGAAGCTGAAAAACAAGCATACATAAAGCAATTTTCATTTCAAGAACGCCTAACATTTACAGAGTTATTAGTGTTATTGGCATTCAAAGAACGTGTTTTGTCTAAAAATTCAGGTTGTTTTGATGCCGAAATAGTGTCTCAATTTTTAAATACCCGAGAGCATATCAATATTAATCAGTATTTTAAAGCCAACAGGAACTACCACTTAGGCATGATAAAAGAATACCGACAGATTGCTAAAATGGGAAAAACAAATTTTACAATACGGGAAGTTATAAAGCTTTATTTAAAAGCAGTATGTGGTGTAAAGACTAAAAATGTGTAAACGCTTGACTGTTTAAAATAATGAGCATAATGAGCTCTTTTAAGTTTAAAATGATCGTTAAAGAATGAAAATACTTTTAGTGTCCATGCCGTCATTACATGTTATGCGATGGGTTGAAAATATAGATCAAAGCCAACATGAACTCTTCTGGTTCGATGTTATGGGAAGAGGTGTATTGCATACACCACTTATACCAAAAACCAAACAGTTTGTAAATTGGAAGATGCGAAAAATTAAATATATAAAAGGCGAATTTTTTCTTTCTAAAAGACTTCCTGAGATTTATGATAAGGTAAAACCAGTACTTGAAGTTACTGCAGAAAATATGTTTTTACAGCTTGTAGACACTATACAACCAGACGTTGTGCATAGTTTTGAGATGCAAAATTGCAGTTATCCTTTATTGAAACCCATGCAGAAATGTTCAAATTTAAAATGGATATACTCCTGTTGGGGCAGCGATGTGTACCATTACGCGAAGTTGCCAAAGCACAGAAAAAAAATTAAAGCTGTTTTGCAAAGGGTAAATTATTTAATAACAGACTGTAAAAGAGACGAGACATTAGCAACAGAATTAGGATTTAGAGGCACATATTTAGGAACTATATTTGGAGGAGGTGGTTTTAAACAAGATAAGGCAGGTGCATTAAGACAATCCTTAGCTAATAGACGCATAGTACTCGTTAAAGGTTATGAACACGAATTTGGAAGAGCATTATCTGTTGTGAAAGCCTTGCAAGACTTGCCAGCTGTCATGTCTCATTATGACATACGTGTGTTTGCAACTCACGAAATTGTTCAAAACTACATAGAAACACAAAAACTGCCTATTACAATATATGGTCGGCATAATTTGAGTCAAGAAGATGTTTTAGCATTAATGGGTAAAACATTGATAAGTATTGGGAATAGCATCTCAGACGGAATGCCCAATACACTTTTAGAATCCATAATTATGGGGGCTTTTCCAATACAATCAAACCCAGGAGGCGCCACCGAAGATGTTATTGTCCATGAGGAAAATGGCTTGCTAATTCAAAATCCAGAAGCTATAACCGAAATAAAAACACTAATTTTAAATGCCATTAGAAGTAAAGAAATGCTTGAAAGAGCATATAAAATAAATACAGAAGAAAAAGCAGCAGTATTAGAATATACATTTGTAAAACAAAAGATAACACATGCTTATGCAACTGTAGAAGCACAGGTTAAAGGCACGCATTAAGAAGCGATAAAATGATAGTAGTAAAAATAATAGGAGGTTTAGGGAATCAGCTCTTTCAATATGCTACGGCAAAGGCTTTAGCGATTAAAAATAATGATAGTTTACGTTTAGATGTGAGTGCTTTTAGTACCTATAAAACACATGCTTATGGATTGCACCATTTTAATACGTCTCGTAAGACGTACAAAAACAAGACATCCAAATTTATGCGAAAGTTATACTACAAGCTAAAACGCTATAAAAACTATTACGAACCTGCATTTAATTACAACCCTCAATTATTAGAAACGAAATACCATACACTATTTTTAAATGGGTATTTTCAATCAGAACAGTATTTTTTAGACTGTAGAGATGTTATTTTAAAAGACTTAAAGGTGGTGTCTGCTCTAAAACCAGAAACGCAAGCTTTAATAAAAGAAGTGCAAGCCTGTAATTCGGTATCTGTGCATATTAGAAGAGGCGATTATTTATTACACGAGTTGCATAATACGTCTAAAGAAGTGTATTATAATAAGGCTTTAGATTATATAATTTCACATGTAACATCTCCTGTATATTATTTGTTTTCAGACGATATGGATTGGGTGAAAGCTAATTTTAAAACCAACAGCAAAACAGTATATGTAGATATAAATGATGCGGCCTCTAATTACGAAGATTTAAGTATCATGTCGCACTGTAAACATAATATTATAGCGAATAGTAGTTTTAGTTGGTGGGGCGCTTGGTTAAATGAGAACCCCGATAAAATAGTAACCGCTCCAGAAGTTTGGTTTAATGATGACACTATGGATTATAGCGATGTTGTACCTAAATCTTGGGTAAAATTAGGAGAGACATGAAAAGCAACGTTACAGTAATTATACCTTGCTATAACGACGAGGCTTATATTAAAGAAGCCTTAGCGTCTGTTCTTGAGCAAACCCTACTGCCAGAACGTGTCATTATTGTAGACGATGGTTCTAACGCGTCTACTAAAGCCGTATTAAAGACATTAAACAGTCCTTTAATACATATAGAACATCAAGACAATAAAGGTGTTTGTGCTGCAAGAAATAGAGGCATAGATTTAGCAGAAACCGATTATATTTTGAATTTAGATGCCGATGATATTCTAGAAAACAGTTATATAGAAAAGGCAAAAGCCGTTTTAGATACAGATGCTACAGTAGGTGTTGTGGCATCCTATTACAATTGTTTTAATGAAAAAGGGGTAGACCCTAATACCATAAAACCATTAGGTGGTAGCGTTGTAAATTTCTTAGTGAAGAATAATGGTGTAAGTTGTGCGATGTTTAGAAAAAAGTGTTGGTTGCAAGTAGGCGGGTTTGATGTTAATTTTGACAAAGGCTATGAAGATTGGGATTTTTGGATCTCTGTATTAAGTAAAAAATGGGAAATGTCTATTTTAAAAATGCCCCTGTTTAAATACCGTATAAAAACAACATCTAGAGATCAAGACGCTCTTAAACATCATGATTTCGAGTTGAGAAAACAACTTTTTTCCAAACATAAAGCTTTGTATCAACAGTATTTCGATACTGCCTTTTTAGAGTTGGTTTGGACCAATGGGATGTTGAAAACAAAAATAGGAAAGTTAGAACAGTCTGTGAATTATAAATTAGGAGCCTTGTTATTAAAGCCTATTCGGTATATAAAACATAAATTAAGCTAAGGCCTATCAAACACTATATATTAAAAAAAGAGTAGTAAAAGCAGATTTATGATTTCAATAATAGTACCACTTTACAACCAAGATCGATTTATAATAGAGACTTTACAAAGTGTCGCTAAACAAACTTACGCGGCTTGGGAATGTATTATTGTGAATGATGGAAGTACAGATGCCTCTGCCGAAAAAGTACAAGAATGGATTAAAGATGATCATAGATTTTTATACTATTATAAAACAAATGGAGGGCTTTCTAGTGCTAGAAACTACGGTGTGACTAAAGCTCAATTTGACATTATTTTACCTCTAGATGCAGATGATACAATACATCCAGATCTTTTGCAATATGTTGCCAAAGCTTACGAAGACCCTAAGATTGATGTGGTGTCTTATAATGTAGCGTTTTTTGGAGTAAAAACAGGCCCTTATAAGCTTCCAAAATACAATTATAAAAAGCTATTACTTCAAAATTGTTTTATAGCCTGTACGCCTTTCAAAAAAAGTGCATTTCAAGCAATAAATGGTTACGACGAAGACTTGGTCTCTTTCGAAGATTGGGATTTTTGGATACGATTGTTAAATACGTCTTCTACGGTGATAAAGCTAGAGCAAACCTTATATTATTACCGTAAACACGCCAATGAAAGTCTTACTAATACGTTTTCTCAAAATCCAAAATTGTATTACGATTTATACGATTATGTCTATGAAAAAAACAAACATATCTACGATAAGCACTTCAAAAATCCTATTTTAGCATATCAAGATAATGAGTTGCTACTGTCATTTAATACTAAAGTTAAAAATACAGTGCTATTTAAGCTCTATGCGAAACTTAAAAAATGGTTATGATAACTGTTGCCATAAGAAATAGAAATCAAACTAAAGCCTTAGAGTTTTTGTTATCAAATTTACAAAGGCGCTACAGCGATGTTGTTGCAGAAGTGCTTGTGATAGATAATTTATCTACAGATACTTCTCAGGCCATTGCGGCACAATATGGCGCGCGATTTGAAACCATAAGTGACTTTTCGTATGGTGGTAGTGCTAATTTTGCAGCATCTAAAGCGACACATCCCATTGTAGTGATGTTTAGCGCACATTCTTTTCCTGTAAGTCCAGATTTTTTTACTGTGATTGCTAAAGCGTTTAAGGCAAATCCCAATTTAGCGGGCGTACGGTGTTTGCATGCACATAACGATTATACAAATTATATTAAGGGTATCAATGCTGAAGAAGACCCTAATAAATCAGGGCTAATTTTTTCGGGGTCTGCATTTAGAAAATCGGTATGGGAGACCATTCCATTTAATGATGCTGTGCCAACTTTTGAAGATAAAGATTGGACTAAACGCGTGTTAAAAGCAGGCTACGCTATAGAGTTTGCGCCTGTGGTATTTAGTTATCATATTAACCGTAGCTTAGCGCAAATGCACTTTAGATTTAAGAACGATGTTTTAGGTAATTATCAAATTTGGCATGAAGAACCTCAACTTAAAAGTGTTTTAAAAGGTACTATTTTTAGTGTGTTTCGAGCTTTTAAAACGTTTGTATTATCCAGTTTCTTTGCGTTTAAAAGGCTGTTATTTATAGTGAAATTCAAGCTGAATAAGCCTAAACAGTTTAAGTATTAAAAAATAAGCATGCGAGAAGGAGCCAATGTGTCTAAAGATGTTATGCTATCTGCACCTACAACAAAGCATAGGGTAATTATACCGCTTTACATTCCCCATACCTCTGGGTATTATAAAGATGCCTTTGCAATTTTTGAAAAAACCTTACACTCTGTCAGTTCATCATCTGTCTATCATAATACCATAACAGTGATAAGTGATGGATGCGCTATAGAGGTTAACGAAAAGTTGTTTTCGTTGTATAAAAATAATGTTATAGACGAACTAATCATAGAACGTCAAAATATTGGTAAAATCAATGCGATACTTAAAGCTTTAAGGACTGTAACCGAACCTTACGTCACCATTACAGATGCAGATATTTTATTTTTAAAAGACTGGGACAGAGCTGTTTTTGATGTGTTTAAAGCCTTTAAGAAAGCCGCAGTGGTCTCACCAATACCTGTTTTTAGAAAACAGTTTAGTTATACAGCAAATATTTGGATAGACCATTTAACTTCTAAAGCATTACAATTTAGGCCCGTTAAAGATCCAAATGCTTTAGAGAAATTTGCACAAAGTATAGGGTGGGATACCTTAGAACCGCGTTTTAAAGATGTAATTATGACTTTAAAAACAGCAGATACAACAGCCGTTGTAAGTGCTGTGCATTGTGTAGCTACCTATAAAACCGCGTATTTAAAGAGTATGCCATTAGAGGGGACGACATATAAATTAGGAGGTGATAGCGAAGGCGTGTATTTAGATAAGCCGCCTTTTGATTTAGACGGGTATAGACTCTCTACTTATGCTAATTATGCCTACCATATGGGAAACCGTATTGAAAGTTGGTTTGAGATGAAAGAAGATGTAACTACAGTAGAAGAAGCAAAAATAGAGGTGCCTGATATTGAAAGTAAATTACCTGGGAAATCAAAACTTAAATATGTGTTAGAAAAATTAATCCTATTGGCAATCACCAAACGTTCTGTTTATAATTTTCTATTGTTAAGAAAGGGGCTCACAAAAGCACAACTTAAAACATTTTGGTATTAAGCCTTTAAAATTTCCATTTTAGCAGATGATTTCTATAATAATGCCCATATATAATCGCGAAAGTTTAATTGCTGAAACGCTAGCCTCTATAGCCCATCAAAGCTATAAAAATTGGGAGTGTCTTATTGTAGACGACGGGAGTACAGATAATACCATAACGGCAATTCGTAATAGTATTGGGGCAGATACACGTTTTAAACTTTTTGAACGCCCTAGACACATTGCTAAAGGACCGAGTGCGTGTAGAAATTATGCCATAGCACAATCTAAAGGCGCATACATTCAGTTTTTTGATAGTGATGATATCATGCATCCTCAGCATTTAGAACGTAAAGAAAAGGCCATTCGCGATAATGATCTTGTGGTATGTAAGCTTCAAGAATTTACTGGCGATTTTAATACGGACTTATTTTTAGAAGACCGTAAACCGCAATTAACAGTACCTAAACACCCATTTTTAGATTTTGTCTCAGGACGATTTCCAATGATGATGGTAGCGCCTATGTGGAAAGTTGCAAGTTTAAAACCTTACCTTCCCATAAGAGAAGATTTGCATTTGCTTGAAGATCATGAGTTATATGCACGCGCTTTAGTAAAGACTAAGAATATTGCAGTAGTCGATAAAAGTTTGATATACTACCGTGAAGGGATGACATCATCCACACAAAATTTTTACACTAATATAGATTCAGGTTTAGACTCTTATTTACAAGCAAAAGCTACAGTATTGCAGTTAACGCAAGACGAAACTGTAAAAGAAAGTATTTTGAGAATGACACTTGGTTTTTTTAGACAAGCCGTAGCTGAGCGTAATTTTAAAGCCGCTAAAAAATGTTTACAGTTTATAGAAGCTCAAGCATTATGTTACAATTTAGAATTGAAACGAAAATACAGGCGCATAAAAGTATTTTATGGACTGTTTAAAATAATAAAACGAGGAGATACACGATTTAAACCCATGTTTAAACTATAATGCGCATCTTAATGGTAGCCATACCGAACCATCATTTCTTTCAGTGGGTTAACCAGCTGAAAGACTCAGGCTATGAGGTAATTTGGTTCGATATTACAGATGGAGGTCCAGAATCGCCAAAAATTCCTTGGGTAAAGCAAATTAAAGGATGGAAATTAAAATGGGATTTCCCATTACGATCACGAATAAAAAGAAAATTGCCTAGGTTTTACAAAATCATTCAAAAGTTAAATGAACGTAAAGTGGTAAGCGTTTTTCAAAAACATTTAACTGCAATGCAACCCGATATAGTGCATTGCTTCGAAATGAAATTATCAGGATTACCAATCTTGTCAGTTCTTGAAGAAAACAATATCCCCTTAATATATTCCTCTTGGGGTAGCGATGTGTTTTATTATAAGGCCTTAGGGGTTAGAACAGCAAATTTAAAGCGCTTTTATAACCGTGTTAATTATTTAATCACAGATTGTAAACGAGATTTTAGAATAGCAATGCAGCAGGGGTATAAAAATACTTTTTTAGGTGTATTTCCAGGCAATGGAGGTATAACTATAAATAATTCAAAGATTACACCTACAGCACAACGCGATGTTATTTTAATAAAGGGCTATGATGATGGCGTAGGTAAAGCTTCGGTCGTCTTAACAGCTTTAGAGCACATCCAACAAGCGCTTTTACAGAGTAAACAGCGTATTATAATATATAGTGCAGACGACACTTTAAACTCCCAAATAGCAGCATCAAAATTATTGCAAGAACTACCAATTACAGTACATTCAAGATCTGCTTTTATACCAAATGAAACCCTATTAGAACTCATGGGGCAATCTAGTATACATATCGCTAATAGTGTTTCCGATGGGATGCCTAATGCTTTACTAGAGGCAATGTATATGGGCGCTTTTCCCATCCAATCTAATCCTGGAGGAGTTACAGAAGAAGTCATTACAAATGGAAAAAATGGTTATCTTATATCAAATCCTTTAGATTGTGATGAAATAGCGCAGTTAATTAAGAAAGCGCTTGCAAATATGCCGTTGAGAAAAAGTGCAGAAGATTATAATGTGAATATGATGGAAAACCATTTTAATCGTGTTAAATTGCAACCCAAAATAGTTGACTTGTATCAAACCGTCTACATAGAATAGCTCATACATGCAGATTTCTTTTTTAATTGTTACTAAAAACAGGCCAGAAGCTCTGGTTTATACACTTAATAAGTTAAAAGCTATAGTTAATGCTTTACAACACGAAGTTTTGGTATGTATAGACGGCTGTTTGAAAACAGAAAGCATTACAGGAGAATTCGATTGGGTAAAATGGACAGTTTCTAAAACAGGTTTAGGGGCATCACCAGCAAGGGCTTTATTATATAAGAAAGCACAAGGAACTTATTTTATTGGTCTCGATGACGATGCCCATCCCATAAGTTCCGATTTTATAACGCATGTGATATCTCGTTTTACGAGCGATCCAAACCTAGGGATTATTGCATTTCAAGAAATTAGAGGCCAATTTAAATCAGATGCTGATGCTTTAAAGCAAGCCAGAAACATAGAACCCTATAAAACAAACGACTTTGTGGGCTGTGGTTTTGCAATACGAAAAGCGGTATATTTAGAGACAGATGGTTTTCCAGTGTGGATTGATATTTATGGTGAAGAACCAGCATTAGCTTTAGAGGTACTAAACTTAGGTTATGATATATGGTATGTACCAGAGATAAAAGTAAATCATAGAGTAGATATTGAACAGCGAAAATTAATAGGTAGAAATTACTTTAGATTTGAGAAACAATTAAAAAATGCGGTACGTTCTTATATTGTCTATTATCCAAACCCATATTTAAAAATTTTAAAAGTACTTTACCATAATTTAAAGAAGTACGGCCTAAAAGATATTGTGTATTTTAAAGCTTTTGTAAAGGTATTATTCGTAACGATCTTAAAATTGCCATACATTTTACACTATAGAAAACCAGTAAAATCATTAACCCTAGAAAAACGCGCTTCATTAAAGGCGATAGCTTACACCTAATATAATGTTATTTAATTCTATAGATTTTGCGTTTTTTTTACCTCTGGTTTTTGTGTTATACTGGTTTGTATGTCATAAAAAATTGAGGCTTCAAAATGCCCTTTTGGTGGTTGCGAGTTATGTGTTTTACGGCTGGTGGGATTATCGTTTTTTGGGACTTATTGTATGTAGCTCAATTTTAGATTTTTGGATCGGGACACAATTAAAAACAACCACTGCACAGCGTAAACGACGTATGTTGTTATGGATTAGTATTAGTGTTAATTTAGGCGTTTTAGGCGTTTTTAAATACTATAATTTTTTCATTACTAATTTTATAGAGGCCTTTTCGTTTTTAGGCACACCTATGACAGCTCGTACTTTAGATATTATTCTTCCAGTGGGGATTAGTTTTTATACCTTTCAAACTCTAAGTTATACGATAGATGTTTATCGAAATAAATTAAACCCAACGACTAATTTTATAGCTTTTTTGGCTTTTGTAAGCTTTTTTCCTCAATTGGTAGCAGGGCCCATAGAACGGGCTACTAATTTATTACCACAGTTTTACAAGCAGCGAGAATTTCATTATTCTAAAGCGATAGATGGCTGTAAACAAATGTTATGGGGCTTTTTTAAAAAGATAGTTATTGCCGATACTTGTGCTACTTACGCTAATATGATTTTTAACGATCATCAAAATTATTCAGGTAGTACCTTGTTAATAGGGGCTTTGTTTTTTACATTTCAAATTTATGGAGATTTTTCAGGCTATTCCGATATTGCCATAGGTACATCGCGACTGTTTGGTTTTGATTTAAAACAAAACTTTGCATTTCCTTATTTCTCAAGAGATATTGCAGAGTTTTGGAGACGTTGGCATATATCACTTTCTACGTGGTTTAGAGATTATTTATACATTCCCTTAGGTGGAAGTAGAGGCGGACGTTGGATGAAGATTAGAAATACATTTGCCATTTTTATTGTAAGTGGGTTTTGGCATGGTGCCAATTGGACCTTTATAGTTTGGGGGATATTAAATGCCTTGTATTTTTTACCCTTATTGTTAACGCATAGAAATAGAAACCATATTGAAGTAGTGGCATATCAAAAACGATGGCCTTCTTTAAAAGCGCTTTTACAAATTGCGGTTACATTTTGGTTAACCGTTCTAGCTTGGGTGTTTTTTAGAGCAGAAAATATAACGCATGCCCTTCAATATTTACGAGGAGTATTTTCTAAAAGTATCTTTAGTTTACCAGAAATTAGGCCTACTAATTTAATACTACTTATCGCTTTTTTTATTGGTGTTGAGTGGTTGGGAAGACAACAGAAACATGCCTTAGAAACACTTTTATTAGAGCGGTCTAGAATACTAAGATGGGGATTTTACATGTGTTTAATTACTATAATATTAATATTTAGTAACGCAGCTCAACAAGAGTTTATTTATTTTCAATTTTAAGAGTGAAACGTTTTATAAAATATATAATTTGGTTTGCAGTTTTATTTTTTTGTGTTGAAAAAATAGCTTGGATAGGTCTTGTTAATGGTCCCCAAAAGCAGTTTGATAGACGTGTTGAAAGGATTGTTACTGGAGCTATGAATAAGGAGATTATTATCTTAGGCTCTTCAAGAGGTATTGGTAATATAATAGCAGGACAGTTAGAAAAAGAAACGCAATTAAGCACATATAATCTGGCGTATCATGGGTCAAATGTCAATTTTCATGAGTTTATTTTGAAATTAGTATTAAAACATAATAAAAGCCCTAAAATATTAGTGCTGTCAATAGATAATCCAAGTCAATTTATAGAAGACAAAACTATTTCTTTTAGAGATGACATGTTAAAGCCTTTTACCAGATATAATTATATCAACGAAAAGCTTATTGAACGAGGAGTAAATAGTATGTTATCTACAGTTCTATTTTCTGCAAGGTTACACAAGCCACATTTTTTATTAAAAAAGAAGGCGCCTCATAGAAATAATCCTCAAGATAGTTTAGGGACGAGGCCTCTGCTAGAAAAAACGAGTTTGTATTTGTTTTATGATAAAAATGTGAAACCTTATAACATAAAAAAGGAACAACCACAGAAGCTGAAAGCTTTTAAAGCTATACAAGCGATGTGCGAGGCTAATGGTATTAGAATAGTATATGCGATATCACCAAGTTTCAATGCCTTTAACTACAACTTTTACAACCGATTTAAAGCTCTAGTGGATGAGAAAAATATTGTGGTGTACGATACCTTGAGACCAGAATATAAAAATACATTTTATTACTTTGATTATTCTCATTTATTGAAATCGGGAGCAATGCTTTTCACATCAGAAATTAGTACATTTATCAACCAAAATATTAAAATAGATAGTTTAAATGAAAATAGCCTTAATTACAGGTATTAATGGACAGGACGGGTCGTATTTAGCAGAGTTACTTTTAGAAAAAGGTTATGAAGTTCATGGTATTATTAGAAGAAGTTCTACATTTAATACAGAGCGCATAGAACACCTTTATATAGATACATTGTTAAAAGATCTCCACAAAAAGCAAAATATAAAGTTGCATTATGGAGATATGACAGATGGGTCTAATCTTATACGTTTAGTACAGGAATTACAACCAGATGAAATCTATAATTTAGCAGCACAATCTCATGTAAAAGTATCGTTTGATTTACCAGAATATACTGCCGAGACAGACGGCGTTGGGACATTAAAGTTATTAGAAGCCATACGTATTTGTGGCTTAGTAGATAAAACAAGGATTTACCAAGCATCAACATCAGAGTTATATGGTAAAGTACAAGAAATTCCGCAAACAGAAACAACACCATTTTATCCGCGATCTCCTTATGGTGTTGCAAAATTGTATGCATTTTGGATCACTAAAAATTATAGAGAATCTTATAATATGTATGCCGTAAACGGGATTTTGTTTAATCATGAGTCCGAACGTAGAGGAGAAACCTTTGTAACACGAAAAATCACATTAGCGGCGGCACGAATAGCCCATGGGATTCAAGATAAGTTGTATCTGGGTAATCTAGATGCGAAGCGCGATTGGGGTTATGCGAAAGATTATGTAGAATGCATGTGGTTGATGTTACAACAGGAAATTCCAGAAGATTATGTTATTGGTACAGGAGAACAGCATACGGTTAGAGAGTTTTGCGAGTTGGCATTTAAAGAAGCCGATATTACTATAACATGGGAAGGAGAAGGAGAACAGGAAAAAGGAGTTGATGCCAAAACAGGGAAGACGCTTATAGAGATAGACCCTAATTATTACCGTTTAGCAGAAGTAGAAACACTTTTAGGGAATCCTGAAAAAGCGAAACAAAATTTAGGTTGGAATCCACGCCAAACTTCATTTCAACAATTAGTAGAAATTATGATGGCACATGATTTAAAGTATGTTAAAAACCAACCCCATTAAGTCTAAATAGATATGAAAATCCTTTTAACAGGACATACTGGTATGGTGGGACAAAATATCTTAGAACATCCCAATGCAAATACCTATACGTTTTTAACCCCAACACGTAAAGAACTCGATTTAGAGTCTAAAGCAGCTGTATATACATATATAGAAACGCATAAGCCAGATATTGTAATTCATGCAGCGGGTATGGTTGGGGGTATCCAAGCCAATATGGCCCACCCCGTAGATTTTTTAGTAAAAAATTTAGATATGGGTAAGCATGTTATTTTAGCCTCTCAAAAGCACAAGGTGAAAGCATTACTTAATTTGTCGAGCTCATGTATGTACCCGCGATTAGCAGAAAATCCTTTAAAAGAAGATTATATTCTTAAAGGGGAATTAGAGCCTACAAATGAAGGCTATGCCTTGGCTAAAATAGTAACAACACGCTTGTGCGAGTATATTGTAAAAGAAGATCCTACATTTCAGTATAAAACGGTTATTCCGTGCAATTTATATGGCAGATATGATAAGTTTTCACCCAAGCATTCGCATATGATCCCTGCTGTAATTAAAAAAATACACGATGCCCAACTAAATGAAGATGACGAAGTAGAGATATGGGGCGATGGTACTGCTAGAAGAGAATTTATGTATGCCGAAGATTTGGCAGATTTTATATACCACGCCATAGCACACATGAGTGACTTGCCTCAAAACCTTAATGTTGGTTTAGGGCAAGATTGGACGATCAACGAATATTACAAAACTATTGCAGAAGTTGTAGGGTATAAAGGAACATTTGTTCATGATCTTACCAAACCAGTAGGGATGCAACAAAAATTAATAGATACCAACAAATTAGAGGCATTTGGTTGGAAAGCTAAAACCACTTTAAAAGAAGGCATAGCAAAAACCTATGCCTATTATAAAACAGCTATATTAAATGATTAAATATCCTTTAGCAACGTCTACTTGGGACGATCGTGAACTAGAAGCAATACAAACAGTAATAGATAGCGATATGTATACCATGGGTAAACATGTATCGCAATTTGAAGATGAATTTGCAGCATTCGTAGGTTCAAAATACGCTTTAATGGTTAATTCGGGCTCATCGGCAAACTTATTAGCTGTTGCAGCATTGTTTTATACAAAAATACCAATGCTAAAACGAGGCGATGAGGTCATCGTACCAGCAGTGTCATGGAGTACAACGTATTTCCCATTATACCAATACGGCTTGAAATTGAAATTTGTAGATGTCGATTTAGAGACCTTAAATTTTGATTTAGACCAGTTAGAGCAAGCCATTAGTCCACAAACCAAAATGATTTTCGCAGTGAATTTATTAGGTAATCCTAATGAATTTGATAAAATTGAAACCCTCATAGATGGAAAAGATATTATCTTACTTGAAGATAACTGCGAATCTATGGGTGCTGAATACAAAGGTAAACAAACAGGTACCTTTGGCGTTATGGGAACTTTTTCTACGTTTTTTTCCCACCATATGGCAACTATGGAAGGCGGACTAGTAGTCACAGATAATGAAGAGTTATATCATGTGTTGATTGCGTTGCGCGCACATGGTTGGACACGGCATTTACCTAAGGACAATAAAGTAAGTCCAAAAACAGACGATTGGTTCGAAGAGTCCTTTCGCTTTGTGTTACCAGGTTATAATGTGCGTCCTGTAGAAATGTCTGGAGCTATTGGTGTTAAACAACTGCAAAAACTTCCAGGTTTTTTAAAGGTACGTCGCGAAAATGCTGCTTATTTTGTAGAAAAATTTAAAAACCACTCAGAGTTTTACATTCAAAAAGACAGTTCTAATAGTAGTTGGTTTGGTTTTAGCTTAATTATAAAGCCAAAATCGTCTCTAAAACGCGCCCAAGTGACAGCAGTATTGAAAAAAAATCATATCGATTGCAGACCTATAGTCACAGGAGACTTTACCAAAAATGAAGTGTTGAAATATTTTGACTATGAAATTTTTGGAGAGATGAAAAACGCAAAGTATTTAGACGAAAACGGATTGTTCGTAGGGAACCACCAAATCGATTTAAAAACAGAAATTGATTATCTGTATAAGGTATTGCAAGAGCAACTCTAGTACATTAATAGTCTAAAAAGTATATTTTAGCAAAACAGATATAAATGAGGCTAAAACGAAGTGAAGCATGAGTAAAATAGGTTTTATACCCTTGCGGAAAAACTCTAAAGGCATCCCAGGGAAGAATACACGTAAAATGGTAGGGAGACCTCTATTTACATGGGTTTTAGGAGAAGCATTACAGTCTAAGTTAGATACGGTTTATGTGTATACAGATGATGATGCTATCATTGCATTTATTGAAAAAGAATACCATTACACAGATAAGATAGTGCCACTTAAACGGTCTGATGCAAGTGCAACAGACACCGCATCTACCGAAAGTGCAATGTTAGAATTTGCAGAAAAAATAAACTTCGATTTTGAGGTGTTTTGTCTATTACAAGCCACATCGCCTTTTACCAAAGCAACCAATATAAATGCCTGTTTAGACGCCTTGCATGCAGGGAAAGATGCCGCATTAACTGTTGTAAATACACATCGTTTTACTTGGAATGCAGATGGCACCCCCTCTAATTATAACTTTTTAGAACGTCCAAGACGACAAGATTTTGAAGGGTTATTGATAGAAAACGGAGCCGTATATGCGTGTAAAACAGAAGTGTTAAAACAGTATAATAACAGGCTAGGTGGCGAGATTGCTTTAATACGTATGCCAGAAGATACGCTTTACGAAATCGATACCGAAACAGATTGGGAGGTTGTGGAACGTTTACTTATAGCACGTCAAAAAAGCCTCAAAACATCTCAAAAAATAACACATTTGGTCTTAGATGTAGATGGTGTATTTACAGATGGCACGATTACCTACACCAAAGACGGAGAGCATACCAAACGCTTTGATATGAGAGATGGTATGGGCTTAGAAATTTTAAGACAATTTGGTGTGGAAGTCATGATTATGACTAGCGAAGAATCGGAATTGGTGGCGCAACGCATGAAAAAGCTTCAGATCGCACAGGTCTTTCTAGGCGTTAAAGATAAATATACCTTATTACAACACTTGTCCATACAACAAGGGTTTTCTCTAAATAATGTGGCCTATGTTGGAGACGATGTAAACGATATGGCTAATATTTGTAGTGTAGGCTGGTCGCTAACCCCCAATAATGCTATGGTAGAATTGCAAACACTAGCCGATGTTGTGCTCACCAAAAATTCTGGAGCAGGTGCCATTCGAGAAGCCTGTCAATTTATTAGTAATTACAATAAACGCTTTTAAGCGCAAATTATATGAATAATTATAAGACACCTTATGTTATCGCAGAAATAGGATGTAACCATAAGGGCGATATAGAAATCGCAAAAGAACTCATTAAAGTTGCAAAGATTTTTTGTGATGCAGATGCTGTTAAATTTCAAAAGCGGCACAATAAAGAGCTATTAACCGAAGCACAATACAATCAACCCCACCCAAACCCTGTAAATTCTTATGGGGATACCTATGGAGCGCATCGGGAGTTTTTAGAATTTTCGGTAGAAGAACACCAAGAGCTTAAAGCCTTTTGTGAAGATATAGACATAGACTATTCCACATCGGTCTGGGATTTAACGTCAGCACAAGAGATTGTAGAATTGAATCCTAAGTTTATCAAAATTCCTTCGGCGTGTAATAACAACATGAAAATGCTAGCTTTTTTATGCGAAGCCTACCCTGGTGAACTGCATATTTCTACAGGTATGACTACCAAGTCTGAAATAGAGGATCTCGTAGCGTTTTTTAAATCAAAAGGCCGTTTAAAAGATCTAGTGCTCTACAATTGCACCTCTGGTTACCCCGTACCGTTTGAAGATGTTTGTTTGTTAGATATAAATGTATTGATCGAAAAGTATGGTGATGCAGTAAAGCATATTGGTTTCTCGGGCCACCATTTAGGAATTGCAGTAGATGTTGCAGCTTACACGCTAGGCGCTAATATTATAGAACGCCATTACACCTTAGACCGTACTTGGAAAGGGACAGACCATGCGGCATCTTTAGAGCCTATGGGATTACGCAAACTATCTAGAGATTTAAAAGCAGTGCATAAAGCATTAGCCTATAAATCGCAGGACATATTACAAATAGAGCAAGTACAGCGCGATAAATTGAAAAATCAAAAAGGATAATTTTACATAACAAATGAGTAAAAAAGTATTTGTCTTCTTTCCTGATGGTGTAGGGCTACGCAATTTTGCCTTTACAGATTTTAAAACCATAGGGGAACAAATGGGTTTCGATATTACTTATTGGAACAACACGGTGTTTTCCCTTAAAGAGAATTTAGGATTTAAAGAGGTTAAAATAGAGAACAACCAATTGCATCCTTTAACGCCCTTGTATTCCAGAGCGCGAAAGCGTTGTGAATTAAATGTATCGCGCGATACGTTTAAAGATTCTGTATATCCTACCTATAAATTCCCCTTTAATTATAAAGGGCTGAAAAACAGTTTAAAGAGTATATACACTAAAGCGTTAATCGGTTTACATTCGTCTGAAAAAGGTGTAGAACGTCTACGAAAAAAAATAAATGCTTTAGAGCGAAAAAATCCTAAATACGCCTATTGCAAAGCACAATTAGAAGAGCACAACCCCGATGTCGTCTTTTGTACAACCCAACGGGCCACACAATCTATTAGCGCGTTGTTAGCCGCTAAAGATTTGGGCATACCAACAGTCGCATTTGTATATTCTTGGGATAATGTGCCTAAAGCCATGCAGGTGGTAGAGACAGATTATTATTGTGTGTGGAGTACGCATATGAAACAAGAGCTCTTAAAATATTACCCTTTTGTTTCAGAAGAGCAGGTTTTCGTAACAGGAACCCCTCAGTTTGAACCACATTACGATACGCGTTTAAAAATGTCGCGAACAGACTTTTGTGCAGCTCATAATTTAGACC
>CAZLTR010000017.1:30066-30829 GCA_964562415.1 uncultured Hyunsoonleella sp.
GATAAAAAGTATATTTGTTACTCAGGAGACGATGAGACGACATCACCTTTAGATCAATATTACCTTGAAGATTTGGCAAATGCTGTACGACAATTAAATGCTAAAGGGTATAACTTGGGGATTATATATCGAAAATGCCCTGTAGATTTTACCACGAGATACAACACTGTCTTAGAAAACAATAAAGATATCATAGCGGTTTTAGACCCTATTTGGAAACAAGTTGGCGACCAGTGGAATCAAGTTTTACCTGCAAAGGAAGATTTTAAAATGCTATATAACGTTTGTGAACATTCAGAGTTTGTAACGAATGTGTGTTCTTCTACTGTATTCGATTTTGTAACTCATGATAAATCGTGCATTTATTACAATTACGAACAACCGCAATTACAAAAAGGTATTCGAGATATTGGGCAGAATTACAAGTATGTACATTTTAGGAGCATGCCGAGTACTAAAGCCGCTGTATTTTGTACCGATAAAAAAGATTTAGAAGCTACTGTTAAGGCGGTACTGGATGGCACACTGTCTAATGTAGAAGAAGGAAAAAAATGGTACGAAATTATCGTTGGTAAAACACCTACAGAGGCCTCTGTTAATATATGGAAAGCCATTACTTCTGTATTAGTTAAAATTTAATAATTAGAGTTAAAGGATGCATATTGGTTTTATAACATCTGAATACCCGCACCCTAAAGTATCGCATGCAGCAGGTATAGCGACAAGTATTAAAAATTTGGCAGCTGCTTTGGTTAAAAAAGGG
>CAZLTR010000018.1:0-30775 GCA_964562415.1 uncultured Hyunsoonleella sp.
TATATTTTTAATTTTAAAATGAAAGTCGTTTTCTTAGCTTTTTAAAATAAAAAAACCGCCTAAATACTTTTTAGGCGGTCTCTTTAAAAACTTTGTTATTGTTAGTGCACATAACTCCTAATAGAGTCTTCAAAAATAATCTCTATTAAAGCATTTGCAATACAACCTCTATTCTGCTGCTGGAGCTTCAGCTGCTGGAGCTTCTTCATCCTCATCATCTGCAACAACTGCTGTTCTAGATGTTTTAATTTGGCATACAACAGTGTTCTCTGTATGCAAGAAACTGTATTTTTCTTGGTCTAAGTCTTTAACATAAACTTTATCTCCAATTTTAAGAGGCGTAATGTCTATCTCTACAAAATCAGGTAAATTTGCTGGTAAAGCTTTAATACGTAATTTTCTATTATTACGTCTTAGCACACCACCATTTTTAACACCTTTAGAGTTACCTACAAGGTTAACAGGAATGTCCAATGCAATTTCTTTATCTTCGAATAATTGATAGAAATCGACGTGTAAAATCTTATCTGTTACTGGGTGGAATTGTATATCTTGAAGCACTGCGTTTAAAGTTTCTCCATTATCTAAAACAATCACAACTGTGTGCGCATTAGGTGTATATACTAGTTTAGAGAAAGCTAATTCTGGTGCCGAGAAATGCACTGGCTTGTCTCCTCCGTATAAAACGCAAGGAACCTGACCAGCATTACGTAAGGCTTTTGTTGCTTTTTTGCCTACGCTTTCTCTTTGAGATCCGTTGATTGTAATTGATTTCATAAATTTAATCTATTATTATTAATATAATTGTGATGCTTCATGCATCTTGTATTCTTGTTTTACATTACAAATTTAGAGCTTATTGATTTATTGTTATGTACTTTGTCCATAACCTCAGCAAATAAATCTGCACAGCTCAATACTCTAATTTTGTCGCTTTCTTGTCGTAATGGAATAGAATCTGTTGTGATTAACTCTTGCAACTTAGAATTCTCTAATCGCTCATAAGCATTTCCAGATAGAATAGGGTGTGTACAAATAGCTCTTACACTTAAGGCGCCACGCTCCATCATTAAATCTGCTGCTTTCGTTAACGTTCCTGCGGTATCTACCATATCATCTACCAGCACCACATTCTTTCCCTTTACATCTCCAATAAGCTCCATGTGCGAAATAATATTTGCCTTTTCGCGTTGCTTATAACATATTACTACATCACTTTCTAATGCTTTGGAATATGCATAGGCACGTTTAGAACCTCCCATATCTGGTGATGCTATAGTAAGATTAGGCAAATTTAAACTTTGCAAATACGGTAAAAATATAATGGAAGCATATAGATGATCTACAGGTTTCTCGAAAAACCCTTGAATTTGATCGGCATGCAAATCCATCGTTATAATACGCGTTGCACCAGCAGATTCTAGCATTTTTGCAATAAGCTTAGCAGCAATAGGTACTCTTGGCTTATCTTTTCGGTCTTGTCTTGCCCAGCCAAAATAAGGCATCACAGCTGTGATGTGTCTCGCAGAAGCGCGCTTTGCTGCATCTATCATCAACAGCATTTCCATTAAATTTCTTGGCTCAGGCTGTGTAGATCCTATTATAAAAATTCTATTTCCTCTAATAGATTCTTCGTAAGAGGGCTGAAATTCACCATCACTATACGTCGAGGTAATTACATTACCTAACTTTACACCAAACGCTTTGGCAATTTTCTCACCTAAAGCTGTACTTTGGGTACAGGCAAAAATTTTAGCTTCAGTATTTACTACAGGCATAGTTAAGTAATTGTTTTATAACGTTTAAACGCTGTTTTTTTAAAAACGAGGTGCAAATTTAGACATTTATTTTTAGCAATAAAGCATATTGCTTAGTATTTTTGACGGTAATTAAAGAAAAAAAATTATTTTTGCTGTCCAAAACAGGCTCAAGTGGCGGAATTGGTAGACGCGCTGGATTCAAAATCCAGTTCTTTCGAGAGTGTGGGTTCGATTCCCACCTTGAGTACTAAAAACCTCTGAAATCTTTTGATTTTAGGGGTTTTGTTGGTTTTATACTGACAGAATTGCTGACAATTAACGAATTGCTCACTGAATTAAACCAAGTTAACAAAATGATACAAGCAAAGATTAGAGATAAGGCAGCACAGCGTACTTAGTGAGATATCCTATTTAATATAATAATGGAAAGTAAGATGTATTTGAAGTACCCAAAAGGCATCTACGTTTAACGCACAACAAAATATTCGCCATAATACTTACGTCAGAAAAACGTTTAAAATGCTAACATTTACAAGGGGTTTTTTAATTTCATTTCGTAGATTCTCTCTTTATTAAAGTAGTTTCAAGGGTGATGGTTTTTGGCGATTTAGGGCTGTTTGCTTTAATTGCCTTTATTTCCTTATAAAGTTGTTTAAAAGCCGTTCTTCCCATTTCATAGCCTGGTTGATCTATAGTTGTTAGTGTTGGAGATATCACCGAAGACATAAACCAATTGCTAAACCCTACAATACTAATATCTTCAGGAATATTTACACCTTGTTTCGCAAATTCGGTCATGACTCCAATCGCTACTAGATCTGTATTTATAAAAATACCATCTACATCATCATGATCTTTTAATAATTGCTTCGCATTTTTTTTACCTTCTTCAAAACTCATATCTCCACATTCACAGATATAAACTAAAGAAGGATCATAAGACAAATTATGATCCAGCAATGCTTTTTTATAACCGAGAAAACGGTCAATAGAATTTTGCGGTAAAAGTGCGCCTCTAAAATGTGCTATACGTTTACAACCTGTATCTATTAAATACTTTGTTGCCATATAGGCCGCTTTCCTATCATCAATAATTACTTTAGAGCATTTAACTATTTTGGCAATTTTATCAAACATCACTAAAGGCTTCTCTTGCGCGATAACTTCATTTAAATGGCTAAAATCTGCCGTACCATTCGCCAAAGAAATCAATATCCCATCTACGCGTTGACTCATCAACAAGTCAACTTGTTTTTTTTCCAACTCATAAGATTCATTGGACTGAAGAATGATCACCAAATACCCTTTTTTCTCCGCTTGAGAAACAATCCCCTTAATTACATTTGAGAAAAAATGATGAACAATAACGGGAATTATTAATCCAACCGTTTTCGATTCTTTATTCCTTAAATTAACAGCAAACGTATTGGGCCTATAGTTTAAAGTCTTTGCTAATTCCTTTACTAATCCTTTAGTCTTTTTACTAACATCTGGATAATCTTTTAACGCTTTTGAAACTGTTGTTACAGAAATATTTAATTGTTCTGCTATTTGTTTTAAAGTGACAGGTTTCATAAAAATATAAACACTTGGTAGCGTTAAAGATAGTGAAATTTATAAAATCGAAAACGTTTTCGTTAAAATCGAAAACGTTTTCGGTAATAAAATCATAATTACAAGCCACTTAAGTTATTAGATTCGTAATTGTTAAGCTAATATTTTATTAAACAACTAATCTAAAGACAAGATGAATTCAAAAAAAACGAAATGGAGTTTTGCATTACTGATGTTATTTTCGGTATCGTTAATTTTTTCTCAAGCAACGATTTCTGGAAATGTAAAAGACCAAAACGGCATACCACTTGGAGGGGCAAACGTTATTTTAAAAGGTACTAGTAAAGGATCTGTCACAGACTTTGATGGTAACTATTCTATTAATAATGTAGAGGCTGGGACCTATACATTATCTGCAACTTCTTTGGGCTATAAAACCTATACTCAAAGCATAACTGTTAAAAGTGCTGATGTTAAATTAAATTTTATAATGACCGAAGATGCTGCCGCTTTAGACGAAGTTATTATTACTGGTGTGACCAATCCAAAATCAAGAATTGAATCCAGCGTATCTGTAACCACCATACGCCCAGAAGGCATTAAACAATCTGCACCTAGAACTACTGCTGAGATTTTTAGAACTATTCCAGGTATTCGCTCAGAATCTTCTGGAGGTGAAGGGAATTCTAATATAGCGGTACGCGGTGTACCCGTATCATCTGGGGGCTCAAAATATGTACAGTTACAAGAAGATGGTCTGCCTGTACTTTTATTTGGAGACATTTCTTTTGCTACTGCCGATGTTTTTACAAGATATGATAACAACATAGGTAGGATAGAAGCGATTAGAGGGGGTTCTGCTTCCACACTTTCATCTAATTCTCCTGGGGCTATTATTAACTTAATTAGTAAAACAGGTAAAAACGAAGGAGGTGCTCTAGGAACGTCTTTCGGACTTGACTATGACAATTTTAGAACAGATTTTGACTATGGAGCTCCAATTGGAAAAGGTCTTTATTTCCATATGGGAGGCTTTTATAGAGTTGGAGAAGGTATTCGCGATGCTGGTTATACAGCTAACAACGGTGGGCAATTTAAATTTAACCTAACGAAAGAGTTTGATAAAGGTTATGTTAGAATATACGCAAAACATTTAAACGATAGATCTATCGCATATTTACCCAACCCCATTCAAGTCACTGGAACTAATGCCGATCCTAATTTTGAAAATATACCAAATTTTGATGCTAATAATCAAACATTACACACCCCATTCTTATCTCAAAATGTAGGTCTTGGCGAGAGCGGCGAATTAAGACGTTCTGATGTTAGCGATGGTATGCATCCTATTTCCTCATCAATAGGCATTCAAACTGCTTTTGATCTTGGAGATGATTTTAAAATTACAAATAACGGAAGATTCTCATCTAACAATGGTGGTTTTAATTCTCCTTTCCCGGCTAGTGTGTCAACTGTTTCTGATTTTTTAGCTGGTGATTTTGCTACAGACAATGGCTATAATTCTCTTGCCTACGCAAATAGTGGTGAGGCGGTAAGCGGAAATTCATTAATAGCTCCTATCGTATTATTTGACACGCAGTTAAACAACTTCAATAACTTTATGAACGACATCCGCTTAACCAAAAAATTTAACACTATAGATGTAACTCTTGGTTATTTTAAAGGGATTCAAAATGTATCTATGTCATGGTTATGGAACTCCTATTTATTAGAGGCTTCTGGCGACGATGCTAGGCTAATAAATGCTGTGGACTCAAATGGAAACACACTAACCTCTAATGGTCTTGTAGCTTATGGAGCGGCATTCTTTGGCAATTGTTGCCAGCGCAGTTACGACACGCGTTACAATACGTCTGCACCTTATCTATCGATAGGCTTTGAAGCTTCTGAAAAATTAAATTTCGATGCAAGTGTTCGTTTCGATAGCGGACAAGTAGATGGTTCTTTCTCTGGTCCTGTTACATCTGTTAACGATATTAATAACGACGGCACTATTTCTTTGCCAGAACAAACTGTACAAGCTATAGATTTAAGCAACCCTACTACTGTAAATTACGAGTATGATTATGTCTCTTATTCCATAGGTGCTAACTTTAAGTTTAAAGATAGAGAAGCTGTATTTGCAAGAATAAGCAGAGGTGGATCGGCAAAAGCAGACCGTATTTTATTTGCGGGTTTAGATTACACAAATAGTAACGGGATTAACGCATTAGATTTTATTAGCCAAGCCGAAATTGGTTATAAAAAAGGATTTAAAAACGGATCTTTATACGCTACTTTATTTTCAGCTAAAACTATAGAAGAAGGCGGTTTCGAAGCAACTTCAAATAGTATTATCGAAAATGATTACAAGTCTATCGGTGTTGAAATCGAAGGTTCATACAGGTTTAAGCATTTAAGTTTAAGAGGCGGGGTTACCTATACAGATGCCGAAGTTGACTCTGGGGAAAACACCGGAAATGCACCAAGAAGACAGCCAGACTTCATTTATAATTTCTTACCAACTTATGATTTTGGCAAAACAAGTCAGCACGCGTTCGGTCTTAGCTTTATAGGCCAAAGCAAAGCATTTGCACAAGACTCTAACGAATTAGTTTTACCTGGATTCATTATCATCAATAGTACTTTAAACGTTGGGGTAACAGAAAAACTTAAAGCAAATCTTTCAGTAAATAACCTATTTGATTCATTAGGAATTACAGAGGCTGAAGAGGGCAGCATTACCGAAGGGCAAGTAAATTACTTAAGAGTAAGACCCGTACCAGGACGCTCAATTTCATTAGGACTTAATTACAGTTTCTAAAAATAAAACGCAGTCTGGTTTACCTATTCACAACAATCCTAAAGAGTTGATTTTAAAAAAATTAACAATCAACTCTTTTTCTTTACTTACTTTTAATAATAGTAAAACCTTTTTAAATATGGATTCATTTCGAGAACAACCCTGTTATAGTTCATAAAAATAATACGTGCTATTGACACCAAATGAGGTTCCATTTCTTAAAAGAAGTATTAAATAAAACAATTAAACAACTATGCTAACAAAACCTAAATTAAGTTTTTGGCAAATCCTGAATATGAACGTCGGCTTTTTTGGCATTCAATATAGTTTTGGTTTACAACAAAGTGCCGTTACGCCTATCTATGATTTTTTAGGAGCAACTCCAGACCAAATCCCTTTACTACACCTCGCTGGGCCAGTAACTGGTTTGTTAGTACAACCGCTTATTGGCGCTTTAAGTGATAAAACATGGCATCCAAGATTTGGAAGAAGAAAACCCTATTTCTTAGTTGGTGCTTTATTATGCAGTTTAGCTTTATTGGCATTTCCATACAGCAGCTCTATATGGATGGCCGCAGGGTTATTATGGATTTTAGATGCGGGGAATAATACGGCAATGGAACCCTACAGAGCTCTTATAGCAGATACATTAAGTGATAAGCAGCAACCATTAGGTTTTCAAATGCAAAGTTTTTTTACGGGCTTTGGACAAACACTTGCCAATTTATCACTATTTATCTTTCCGTTAATTATTATAGGAAAGACAGGTCGTTTGCCTACTTGGGTTTATGCTTCTTTTTTTCTAGGTGCAATTTGTTCCATAGGTTCCATTTTATGGAGCATTAGTAAAACAAAGGAAATCCCTCCTACTCCAGAAGAACTATCCAAATTAAAAGGTGAAAAACTTAATATATTTTCTCCATTAGTTGAAATTTTTTCTGCGATTAAAGACATGCCCAAAGTAATGTGGCAGTTAGCCTTAGTTTATCTCTTTCAATGGTATGCCTTATTTTGTTATTGGCAAAATTCATCTAAAAGTATTGCGCTTTCCGTTTGGAACGCTACCCCGTCAAATACCGTGGCGTATTCTGAAGCCGTTAGTTGGACTGGCCTAGTAAATGGATGGTACAATATAGTAACATTTTTAGTTGCATTTGCCTTGGTTGGGTTTGCCAAAAAATATAGCGCAAAAAAAGTACACGCCTTTTGCTTATTGCTAGCGGCTTTAGGGTTTTTAGCATTTCCACATATTGCAAATAAAAACCTGTTATTTTTCGCTATTACTGGTTTTGGTATTGGCTGGGCCAGTATGATGGGAATACCATATTTAATGGTAGTATCAGACATTCCAAAAGAACGCTATGGTGTTTACATGGGGATTATAAATATGATGATTGTTGTACCAATGATTATACAAACCCTGTCTTTTGGGTATATTTTAAAGTCTTTTTTAAACAATGATCCTAGAAATGCGATCACTTTTGCAGGGGTACTTTTAATCATAAGCTTGATCTGTACATTGTTTATAAAAAATAAAAAAGCCACTAATCAAATAGAGATGTTTTAAACTTTTGGCAGTATTTAATAATTAGAAAAGAGATGGTTTTGAAAAAGAATAGAGCTATAGATATTTTATGCGTTGGTGAAGTACTTGTCGATTTTATTGGTCATCAAACGGGTTTAAAAATAAATGACACTAGAGATTATCACAGGTATTTAGGGGGATCTCCAGCTAATGTCGCTATGAATGCCTCTAGATTAGGACTCAAATCTGTAATGATAGCAACGGTTGGAAATGATGGCTTTGGGGAGTACATTTTAAAAAAACTTAATAACATTGGAGTTATCACCAAGAATATTAAGCAAGTTGAAGACAAACCTACTAGCGTCATTTTTGTATCAAGAACAGATGGAACTCCCGATTTTATTCCATTTCGTGAAGCCGATTATTGCATTACTGATGATCAAATTTCAAAAGAAATGCTTACAAAAACACAGGTATATCACACCACCTGTTTTGCTTTAAGTAGAAACCCTGCACAAACCACTATTTTAAAGAAAGCAGAAGACGCATTTAATCTGGGTTGTAAATTAAGTATCGATGTTAATTATGCGAAAAAGCTATGGAACAGCCAACAAGACGCATTTCAAGTTATTAAGAGCTATTGCAAGTTTAATCCATTAGTAAAGGTTAGCGAAGACGATATGAAAAGACTTTTTAATAAGCACCTCCCTCACGAACAAATATTCGATTTTTTCCATTCTGAAGGAGCCGATACAGTTTGCCTCACCTTGGGGAGTAAAGGCGTTAAACTATCTCAAAAAGGGAAAAAAATCATTCAATTACCTGCAATAAAAATAGATATGATTATGGATGCCACGGGTGCGGGAGATGCCTTTTGGTCAGGATTTCTGTTTGCTCATATTAAAAAAAAACCTATTGAACACTGCTTGCAAATAGCATTAAAATTAGCCGCGTTAAAGCTTCAAAATGTAGGCCGTTTACCCGATAACATTAATATCCTATCAGAACTATTGTAATCTCTTAAAAGATGTCTAAAAACCACCCTAATCGTATAAATAATGGTGTAATGCTAAATGCATACCCAGATAGTATTGGTAACAATTTAGGAGATACCATTAAAATGCTAAAACTTCCCGAGTTTAGGGATGCTTTTTCTCTATTTTATATTCTTCCCACTTTTTTTAATAGTGATTTAGATAGAGGGTTCTCCATAATTAATTACGATCTCAATACAAAATTGGTTTCGGAATCTGATTTAGAAGCCCTTAAAAAGCTTGGTATTCATTTAAAATTTGACATTGTCTTAAATCATTTATCTGTGGCCTCTCCACAATTTAAAGATGTATTAAAGCACGGAAACACCTCCAAATACAAAGATTTTTTCATTAACTGGAACATCTTTTGGGAAGGTCATGGAGATATGAACGAAGATGGTATAATTATTCCAAAAGAAACATTTCTCAATAAATTATTTATGAGAAAATCGGGATTACCCATACTAAAAATCCCATTTCCTGATGGCACAGAAAAACCCTACTGGAACACATTTTATCAGCAAATCACATACAACAAAATAGAGACTCAAGACTTGTATCGTATAAAAGGGCTCAATCAACAAAAAGCATTCTCTATCACTAAAAAAATTAATTCTGCCATAGAAAATCATCAAGAATTGGCCAAAGTGGACTTTGAGGATTGCAGTCGTTTCAAAAATGAAATCCTGCAAATTGTAAATCAAAATCGAACGTACTTAGGCCAAATGGATGTGAATGGAAATTCCCCATTAGTCTGGGATTTCTATGAAGAGACCTTAAAAAAGCTAAGTGATTTTGGTTGTAAAATACTAAGATTAGATGCTTTTGCTTATTTGCACAAAGAAATTGGTCAATCCAATTTTTTCAACACACCTGGCACCTGGGAGTACTTAGAGCGCATAAAAAAAATAGCCCTTAAAAATGGGTTAACGTTATTACCCGAAATTCATGCAGAATATGGGTTGCATTTGCACGATAAGGTCGCAGACAAAGGCTATTACATCTATGACTTCTTTCTGCCTGGACTAACCATTCATACTATTGAGACCAGCAACTGTAACGCCTTAATAAAGTGGGCTAAAGAAGTTGTGAGTAAAAATTACAAAACCATAAACATGCTAGGCTGTCATGACGGCATTCCTGTTTTAGATTTAAAAGGCAAAAACGTTAATGGTTTTTATAACAACGGTTTGCTTTGCGATAAGGATATAGAACGTATTATGTCTAAAATCATGGAGCGCGGCGGTCGTGTAAAAAATCTTTACGACCCCTCTGGTAAAAAGATTTCTTATTATCAAATAAATGCTACATTTTACAGTGCTTTGGGTGAAAATGACCAAAAACTATTATTAGCGAGAGCTATTCAAATATTTATGCCTGGAATACCTCAAATATGGTATTTGGATCTTTTTGCTGGAAAAAATGATTATGAAGCGGCCAACAAAAGTAAAAATGCAGGACACAAAGAAATTAATAGATCTCATTTAACTTTACAAAATATAGAAAACGGACTTAAGACTCCCGTTGTTCTTAATCAACTAAAAATGATCAAATTAAGAAACACCTCTAAAGCTTTTTCTGGCACACTAAAAATTAATGAAACATCATATTACGAGATAGATTTTAAATGGGTACATAAAAATGAATTTGCACACTTAAAAGCCAACCTTAAAACACACGGCTTAACACTAAAATACACAGAAGCAGGAGTCACCAAAACCTTATCTTTTTAACAACCTAAATTATACATCTTACTATACTAACTTAGGCAACATAAGAAAGCGAACACGTACTCACGCCTTGAGCGGGTCTTCAAAATTCCTACTACTAATTGTCTATTTTTAAAGGCTTGAAACATAAAACTGTTTAAGCCTTTATTTTTTTTTGATACGTAATACCATCTCAATATTCACGCTCTAACCACCTCTTAATCTATGCTTTATAGCGACTAAACTTCGCAACGCAACCTTGTACATCTCATAAAAACCCAAATCAGCTCCTTTCCTACGCAAAATAACCGCGTAGTTTAGTCGAATATTTGTGTCAGAATTGTAAAAGCAGCAATCATGACACCAAAAATTCTTAAGACCTTAGAACAATTAGAAAAGGATAAAAATATAGACATCTTATGCGCTGTAGAATCTGGAAGCAGAGCTTGGGGTTTTGCATCTCCCGATTCTGATTATGATATTCGCTTTGTTTATAAGCATAAAAAAGACTGGTATCTAAACCTTTGGGATCAAAAAGACAGCATTCAGTTTATGACTGAAGATGATTTAGATGGTTCGGGTTGGGATGTACGCAAAGCACTCAAGCTGTTAGCAAAATCTAACGCTTCCTTTTTAGGATGGCTATTCTCACCTATAGTTTACAGAGAAGATACTGCTTTCTTAACTCACATAAAAAGTTTGGCTATGAATAACTTCAATCCTGTTTCTGGGTTTTATCATTATCATAGTATGAATAAAAGGTTTGAAGAAACTTTAGGCTCTCATAAAATGACTCTAAAAAGCTTCTTTTATGCCATTCGAACTGCGCTTTGTGCTAATTGGATTTATCACAACAAAACAATACCCCCAGTTTTGTTTCGAGAACTATATCCTTTAATTGCTACTAAATACCACGCCATTTTAGATGAACTAATTCTTTTAAAAAGCAAGCATATAGAAAAAAGCAATGAGCCAGTTGATGCTAGTTTAATTGAACTGGTAAAGCAAATTGCGGTAGAGAATACTCGTATAAAAAACGATTTAACAAACAAAACATCGAATCCAAAAGAATTCAATGCATTCTTTTTAAAAACAATAACATGACTATAGAAGAACTTAAAGCGTCTGGACACATCATTTTTGAATGTATAAGTGGTAGTAGAGCTTACGGATTGGATACGCCTACATCGGATACTGATATAAGAGGGGTGTTCATTCTTCCTAAAACACAATTTTATGCTTTAGACTATATAGGTCAAATCAATAATGCCTCTAATGACATTGTATATTACGAACTACGAAAATTTATAGAACTCTGTTCAAAAAACAACCCTAATATATTAGAGTTATTACATGTACCAGAGGAATGTATATTATATAAGCATCCTGTTTTTAACGCTATAAAGCTTGACTACTTTCTGTCTAAACAATGTAAAAAGTCGTTTGCAAACTATGCATATGCACAACTAAAAAAAGCGCGAGGTTTAGAAAAGAAAATTGTAAACCCCGTTGAAAAGGAGCGTAAATCTGTTTTAGATTTTTGTTTCGTATATGAAAAAGAGAAGGCAATACCCTTAAAGCTGTTTTTAGACATGAAAAATATAAAACAGGAAAATTGTGGCATCGCTAATATTTCACATCTAAAAGATGGCAACAACTTATACCATAGTCTAGAGATACCTTATAAGGGGATTGTTCGAAGTGAAAGCGCAAACGCTATTGCATTAAGCTCCATTCCTAAAGAAGAAAAACCTATAGGGATGCTCTTTTTTAACAAAGATGGCTATTCGACCTATTGTAAAAAGTATAAAGAATACTGGGATTGGGTAGACAAACGCAATGAAGAACGCTATAAAACAACGGTATCACACGGTAAGAATTACGATTCTAAAAATATGATGCATATGTTTAGATTATTGCATATGGCAAAAGAGATTGCTTCAGAAAACACCATTAATGTAAAACGTACAGACAGGAATTTTCTATTAGCTATTAAAGAAGGCGCATTCGAATACGACACATTAGTCAATTGGGCGGAAGAACGCAAAGTAGAATTAGAGGCGCTATATGCCACTTCTAATTTACCCGAGAGACCAGACTTAAATACAATAAATGATGTATTAATCCACACAAGAACACGTTTTTATCATTATAACTATTGATTTAAAAAAAAGTCTCATATTTGCAAAACAAATGACAACACAACACTTACATAGCAATCAACATCTAGAGTTTTACCTCTATAACCCGCGCTCAAAATATAATGAGTGCACAGGATGCTATGTGATTTTTAGAAGTAATTGAAGCTATTATTAGCCATAAATCATTATAAATTATAAGCGTCCAATTAAAATGGACGCTTTTTTTATGGAAATTTTTAAAATAATGTTAAAAAGTTAGAAACCGATAAAATAAAGCATTGAAACAGAAAACAATTGGGAGACAGACTGTTGTATAAAATGTTCAATATCCGTAAAACACGGACAGGAAGACTATTGCCTAAAAATAACATAACTATTTGATTTTCAGTAAATTAAATTCAATTTTTTCTTGTGTAATTCAAAAATTGATTTGATATTTGCAACGTCAAACAACAACAAAACAAAATAACAATGACACTTTATTTACAACATACTTTATCATCAAATGCCTGTCTTCGCACGCCGAAGCACTTAGAGCTGTTTCATGGTTATGAACAATACAAGTTTAGATTTAGGGAGCATACTTATGTTATAAATTGATATCAATTACAACAATAACACGTAAAGCACCTCCCGAAAAGAGGTGCTTTTTTTATGAACACTAATTAAGAAGGACACCCCAATTGGCGGTGACCAGGGTCTTGAAATGAGTTTACAAATTCATCGAGACCAAAAGGTAAATAAATAGCATGAGATAAAACTGTTCGGAGATAACGACTCGTGTGGGTTCGAAAATATTGATATTCTCGAATTCTAAATTTAAAAAACTATAAATGAGATAAGTCTTCCAAACTTATCTCAAATTAAGGAAGTGTTGAGCAATTGGTTGGCTCGTCAGACTGTAAATCTGATCTCTTCGGAGCGTGTAGGTTCGAGCCCTACCACTTCCACATGTACCACGACAGTTATTTGACTGTCTCTCAAATAGCTGAAGGTTGCAATCTGTAACCGCGTGGTACCTTCTCTGAGAAGATAACGGTGGTTGTTTACTCGCCTTGGACGCGAGAGGTCGCAGGTTCGAATCCTGCTTCTCAGACAAAAATGTTCCGTTGGTCAAATGGTTAAGACGCCACACTTTCGATGTGGAATTAGGGGTTCGATTCCCCTACGGAATACAGATATTAAATGTGGGGGTGGCGAAAATGGCAAACGCGCCTGACTTAGAATCAGGAATCTGAGAGTTCGAGTCTCTCTCCCCATACTATGCGCCACTAGCCAACTGGAAGCGGCATCGGGTTTAATCCCCGTATAGTCTTGGTTAGAAATATGGAAGTATTCACGATTTCTTAAAACAATAAGAATGAATGCGTAATCCAAGGTGGCGCATATAAACTCGTGATGTAAATGGTGAGCATACAGGAATTTGACTCCTGAGGTATAGGTTCGAGTCCTATCGGGTTTACAAGCATATGGTGTCTTTAGTTTATTTGGTAAAACATCTCACTGTGAATGAGAAGAACAGGGTTCGAATCCCGAAGTCACCCAAAATGGAACAATAGCAACGTTGGTCAATGCGACGAACTGAAATGAACTTGTGAATTCAACGCCTCCTATTTATCAAATAGAATGCATTGAGTTAAAATCCGAAGATACAGGTTCGATTCCTGTTTGTTCCACAATTTAGGAGTATAGTTTAATGGATAAAACATTGGGTGTATTCACGATGCCTATTTTAAATTAATGAGTTCATGAATGCAAAGCATTTCGACCCCGAAGCTGCGAGTTCGAATCTCGCTATTCCTACTAAATTTAGAAATACTATTTACTACGCAAAATAATTGCGTAGTTTGATTAAATATTTGAACCGTCAATAAGATAAAACGTTCTTTTAAATATACATTAGGTCAAATAAAAGTTACTTCAAGCAACCCATTAAGACAAACTTTTATAATTACCTAAAATAAAAAAGGGGCAGTAGCTCAGATGGTAGAGCAGGTTAGTTTATAAATTACCTTGTCAATTCAGAGTTATTCGGTGAAAAATACACAAAGAAATTTGGTCAATATAGGCTTACTTCTGCGCTCATAACGCCCGTGTCGTGGGTTCGAGTCCCACCTGCCCCACAAAAAAGTCTCTTTAGCATAAAAGGAAGTGCTGTGGTAAAAGACCTTTAATCGTAGCCACGGAGTGATTGGAAGATGTTGTTAGCGGCGTGCCTGCTAATAAATAGAATTTGCAGAAGCACCGAAACGAACAAGATTCAAAGTAGGGAAGCGCATTTAGAGCCAATCTGTTCGTTTAAACGAAAGTGCCAGTTCGAATCTGGCAAGAGACACAAATGGTCAAGATAAACTTACTTCTAATCAGGTTCGAGTCCTGACTTCTCGAAAGAGAGGCTTTGGCTGAAATAGTTTATTAATTACCATTTAAAATTAAGGTCAATTGTTTCTTACTTCAAAAACGCTTTAAGGTAGACATAGAAACAACATTACCTGATTTTTTAAACTTAAAAAAATAAATAAAATGAAACAGAATTTACTTAAAGTCAGTATAAGACAAAAAGCTGTATATATTCCAGAAGAAATTACCACTGGAAGCAACAAGTCTATTAGTGAAACGACATCGGTTTTAGTTGCCAATGCGTCAAAATTAGGTTTTGCATTCTCAGAGGAGTTACTGCATGCATTAAATAATGTTACGCCAAACAATAAGTTAGAATTATTAGAAACTCTAAAAGAAATAACTGGAGTTAACACGAATTGGACTCCACTGGTTAAAGAATGGAATATACCAACTGGGGAATCAGTTATTGACCATATCATTACTTTATTTGGAACTATTTTTCAAACTAAAAAAGGCATAAAATTAGATTGTGGACATATTATTCCTCAAGGAACATTTCCATTAGAGCGCTACAATGGATGCCCGTTTTGTGGTACGCCTTTTGAATTTGGAAAGATTAAATATCAAAACCAAGGAAGTAAATTAAAAGTTTTAGAACTATGGAGGAATAATGACTTAAATCAATTCTACTCAGATTTGTTAAAGTCAAAGACTGCATTAGATGCCACTCAAATTGAAAGCTTAAAAACACTTTTAACAGAATATGATCTACCTCAAGATGTTGAGATTGGAATTAAAGAAACGTTGATGCTAGTAATTGATGTTTTAGTTGAAAATGACAGAAGTAGCGAAGCTCAAATATTTTTTAATAGCCCAACTGACATTTTAAGATATTTATGGTACAAACAAACAGGATGTCTTCAAATTATAGAGCCAAAAACTATAATTAACAGAATCTCTAAGAATCACAGTAATGTATTTAACCCAGCAGACCGCAGTGGACGTGCTAAACTACAGTCTAAAGCCAATTTAAAATTAAAGTATTCTAGAAGCGATTGTAAAAGAGTGGCTACTTGGCTAAACCATTTGGATTTAGCACCAGAAAAAGCCTGTGAAATCATGCACCCTAAACGTGGTATGTGGGTACGTTTTATAAGAGCATTGCGTTTAGCCGAATACAGTAAAAGAAAAGGTTTTGAAAACCTAGCTAAGCTATTGGATGTTTTTTATAATGAAGACTATGAGGTTTGGCAAGGTATGGTAAATCACTACAAATTAAAGAGTGATGCAGAAAACACTTTTAAACTATTAAAACAAAGACCTGGTTTATTTGCGCGTTCATTATTTTCAAATATGTTATGGTTTGGAGATGATGTTACGTTAAAACACTTTTCTGAAATCATTGATAAAATTCCTGCTAGATTAGTATTTACATTAAGCATGTATGCGCAAATTTATTTTGACAAAAATGCTACTAGAAATGTTAAACCATTAGGAGGCATAAATAAACGCGTTCCTTCTAATAAGTTATTGCAGCTGTATAAAGAAGAGCATTTAAAAGAGATGCAGTCTAAAATTGAAGATTTGTGTCTTAAAGTTATGACGCAAAGATTTACCAAGGCTAAGAACACTAATAAAACGATATATATTGATGAAGGACTATTTAATATTCCGATGTCTATTGGAGACAGAAGTGAATCTGTTCAAGATTTACCTTCTGCTTTAATGGGAACGCGATTCCCAGTTGAAGGCAATGTAGTTAGACTGTTCTTGCAATGGGGAAAAGGTTTGCCTGCTCAGCATTTAGATATGGATTTAAGTTGTAGTGTTGCCTATAAAACCTCAACCAGCTTTTGTTCGTATTCACAATTAGTAATTGAAGGGTGTAAACATAGTGGAGATATTCAAAAAATTCCTGCTATGATTGGTACTGCAGAGTATATAGATGTGAATCTAGAGAAATTAGAATCTAGAGGTGCAAAATATGTTAGTTTTACTTGTAATGCTTATACTAATGGAAGCCTTTCTCCAAACTTAGTTGTGGGTTGGATGGATAGTAAATATCCCATGAAAATTTCATCTAAAACAGGAGTTGCCTATGATCCTTCTTGCGTTCAACATCAAGTTCGAATTACTCAAAAAATGTCGAAAGGACTAGTTTTTGGAGTGCTCGATGTTAAGAACCGAGAAATTATTTGGTTAGAAATGTCCTTTGGTGGTCAGGTGGTTCAAAACTTAGATGTAAGTGCTGTTGAAGCCTTGTTAGTCAAGTTAAACAGTAAATTAAACATTGGAAATTTACTTACTCTAAAAGCTGAAGCTCAAGGTTTAGAATTAGTTTCTGAAGCTAAAAATGCAGACGAATCTTATGATATTAAATGGGCAACTAACACTGCTAAAGTTACGCAGTTGCTTATTGATTAGCATAATGAAACATAAAAACCCGTAATACGATTGATTATTAATTGTATTACGGGTCTTCCATTTACTGTTAATTCAAATACTGTTTCGATACTGGTAACTTTTCAAAAGTTAAGCGGTATACCAAAAGCGATTGCAAGCTTTGCATTTCAGTTTGAAGCGTAGTGTATTGGTCGAAAGACACTACTAAGTTTTTAAGTCGCTTAAGTTGCTTCACATATTTAAAGGTGCTTTGATTAAAAGAGACATCCAATTCTACAAGTCTCTTTAAAGCTTTAACCGTATATGGCAATTCATTAAAAGCATTATGCGCCAAATCTAATACCTTAAGGCTTGGTAATTTCTTAGCGATTACTGGTATTAGTTGTTCTAAATCGTGTGTGTTTAAATATAATTTAGATAAATTCAAACGTTTTTGACCACACTTAGCAGCACGTTCTATTCGTTTTAAGGCTTCTCTATTATTTTTCATCTTTGTTTTAATTTTTAAGTGGTTAGTTCCAGTACAAACCAATACTCTCACTGCTTTTAACTAGGTGCTTGATTGTGTTATAACTTCTAGTTGCTATGCACAAACTAGAGTTGTTTCGTTTTTAGTTTCTAATAGCACTCCCACTCGCAGCAGGTAATTCCTTTATAAAGCTCACTACTATTTTAAAACTAGATCTAATTATTTGAAAGGTATTCATAAGTATTAATTTTATAGAGTTATTGATTTTGATACAAAGTAAGCGCTAGCCCCCCTATGGTACCAAGACAACTTGTGTGAGGCAGAAAAAACACCTTTAAAACGGAAAAAAACACCTTGAATTTTACCCTAAAACGCCCTTAATTTACACCCCTAAAAACATTACTTCATTTGTAAATCCTGTTACAGCTTCTTTACTACATATTCTCTTTGCTTTGCTTTATAAATAATCGCTCTATAGGGTATGCCCCCATAAAAAAAGCCCTGAGTTTTTCAACCCAAGGCCTCCTAATTTGGCATAGCTATTTTTAACACTTACACCCCAACAGATGCAAGTTGCTTTTAGCTACTTCTTCTCCTTTTTCAGTATATCCTATTTGATACAATCTATTTAACAATGTAGATAATCGGTCTGCTTTTGTAAAATTAAAAGTAATTAAAGTGTCTTTGGGGTACAATCTTATGTTCTTAACCCCTGCAATATCTTGCAACGTCGCCTTGATATGTAACGCACAAGCTGCACAAAAACTTTGTTGCAATTCTATGCGTGCCATTCGTGATAATTTAGATACTTGTTCCATTAAAACACACGTGATAAGTTAAACCCGAAAAAGATATCGCCACGGCTCCAATCGCCAGTCGCTTGCCCTAAAAATCCATTTGTATTCATAGGTTGCGCATTTGTAAAATGGAGCTGAAAAACGTGCCCCCCTGTTTCCAAATCAAAACCAATAGATAAGGGATTCTTAAAAGGTGATGCCGTCGCTCTGTTTAGATGCAGTCCATAATCCATATTTAAAGACCAACGCTTTGTTAATTTATGTCTTCCACCAAAGCCAATGACATATTGAGAGTTGTCTTGGCTATCGATATCCACATAATTATCATGAAAAAAGGTGGGTATAACTTGTAAAGAAAAGGCCTTATTAAACTTCTTAGAGAGTAACAATTGCGTGGTATAGCCCAACCTATTTATAAACTCTAATTTTGGAAGTATTGCATCATCTAATGACGTATTAATTAAAATATTACTAGAACTCACTACAGTAAAGGGAAAATGTCCTTTTTTTTCACGTAGCAATCGTACTTTAAGTGAAGATTCATATATTTTCCTAAATGAACTTCTAGAAACACCTATGTTAATAGCATTAGACACACCATAAATAAGGTTAAGACGTGTAACCGCTTGGTCTAGACCAAAAAAATCTTTAATTCCTGTTTCTACAGAACCAAATCTATGCGACACAACAAAGTAAAGCTCTTGTTTTGTAATCATTTTAGTGGACTCAAAATTTACAATCTTTAAGCCTTTAAAAGCCGCACTTTTAAAATCTGCTTCTGTTTCAACCTCTATTTCAGACAATAAATCGTCTTGTCCCGTTGCCAATATTGGTAGAAAGACTAGTACTAATAAATATATGTTTTTCATGTTTTAATTATGTATTAAGGTTGCTTGATCAATTTTTACCAGTTCTAAAAGCTCGTCGTAACCAACACACCTGCCTTTTACAGTAACCGCTTTTTGGTTTACTAGTGGCACCCCAGATGTTGTACTAAAGCGCACTTGAATTTTACCATTCAATACGGCATCATTTTCATTTTCAATAGTAGAAACTACACCGCTTAGCGCTATCACCTTATCTAAATAGCGTTTGGTAGCGGTAGCTTCATCTGTAATAAAAGCAGTAAATAATGCATCTGCCGATAACGTAACAGTGGCGTCCTCTTTGGCAATATTTCTGTGTTGGGCGTTAAAAACAAACGTATAAACACCCCACAATAAGGCAGCTGCCACCAGACCCCCTATTAGTAAAGCTTTCTTTTTCATTTTTTAACAAGATTAAAATTGTAACTTATAAGAATTGCTTTGGCAATCTTCTTTTCTACAACCTTAGGAATTTCAATATCGAAATCTGCTGGTGCTACCGAAAAGGTACCAGATAGTACAATCTCATTATTTAACTTTTGAAGTTTTGCCAGCGTGGTTATGGCTTTTGTTTTGCCATGTAATTCTAAAGTCCCTTCTAGAGACACTTCTGTAACTGTTTCTGTAAGTGTTTCATAAGTTACACCTTTTAACTGCCCCTTGAAAATAGCTTTAGGATAGGTTTCAGATTCTATATAATTTTCATTGAAATGTTCTTCCATTAAAGAATTTTTAAATCTAAAACTCTTTACCAATGCTAAAGCCGCAATGGCATTAGTTTCTGTATTTAAAATTGCAGTCACAGATGTGTTTGTCGCCTTAACAGGTTCGAACAATTTTTCTGAAGCTTCAAAAGTTATACTGCCTTTCTTGTCTACATATTTTTGCGCTACAGCGCCTTGGCTTAATGTTAACATTGCTATACATAGCATTAAAATTGTTTTCATGAGTTCTCTTTTTAAGTGGTTAATTTTAAATTTATAATACTGATTTATGATGTTTTTAGTTCTCTAATTTCCCTTGTGCAATCCACGCCTCTATAAGGTTTATAGTAGCTTGTGGTAACCGTCCTGAAGGAGGCATCGCACCCGCAGCACCACTTTGCAATTGCATTCTATTTAAAATTCCATTGGACCTTTGGTTCACTTGATCAAAATTCACTAAAGCGAAAGGCGCTCCATTTACAGGGGGACTTGCATGACACCCCACACAACTGCTTTGTATAATAGCTTCTACATTGTTGGTATAAGTAATTGTCTCAGGCTCTGGGTTTTCTACATTAGGGGGTGCCACAGCTTCTATTAAGTCATTTTCGCTGTCGTTTGTACAGCTAAAGCCACTTAAAGCTAGTGTTAATAGTAAAAGAAATAACGAAGGTGTTTTCATGTTTTTTGTTTTTAAGATTAAATTTATAGTTTGCATATGTACCCTTTGCTTAGTCTAGGGTTGTAATTATTCTATAGGGATATACTCTGCTGTGATGCCATCTAAAAAGCGCCTTATACCAATATGCTACCGTAACTTTTTATAACTAGAAGGGCTATAGTGAAATGTTTTTTTAAAACATTTTGAAAAGTAAGACGGGTTAGAAAATCCTGTTTTAAAAGCAATTTCTGCAATGCTAAGACTGCTATTTTCTAAAAGTTTTTTAGCTTGTTTTAAACGGGTTAATGTGATGTATTGGCTGGGTGTCATTCTAACCAATACTTTTAATTTACGTTGCAATTGCCGCTCACTTATACCTATTTCTTCGCAAAGTGTCTTTACACCAAAATGTTCATTACAGAAATGGTGCGCTATAGTTTGAGTTACTTTAGAGAGCAACAAAATTTGCTCTGGCGATCTGTTTTTATCAATTTTTCGTTTTGATAAAAGCGTTTCAGATTGTTGTTTTACAATCACGTAAAATAAAGTTGGCATCTCATCTTTATCTATAAAGGTTGCGCTGTATGGTATAAAATTAAAATGAGGTGCTAACACTACGGTTTTAACTATTTGAGATGCCAGAATTTGGTTTGGCGCTAAGGTCTTTAATAGGTCTAATACAGTATTAGTTCCTTTTTCATTGGTAATTTCTTCTGGATAACATTCTTTAATATTTAATCCTATGTTTAATTGTACTTGTAATGCGTTGTATAGCTTCATTATATTAAAACTACAATACACAGCCTTACTTGAGCTTTCAAAAAGCATTACAAATGTGCGCGCATTAAATTGCAGTACGGTGCCTCTGTATGCGTTTACATATTTACAAACAGAATCTTTGTGTTTTTCAACATCATGTTGTGGCACTACAAAATATCCTGTTACAATGCTATATAGTTTTTTTTCTGAAGCAATTACAGCTGATTTATTTAAAATTACCTGTTTCATTTCTCCTGAAATTTTACACTCGAAAATTGCATCCCATTTTGATGCAGTGTTTTGTTTTGCATAGTGATTAACATGTCTCATCAATCTTTTTTTAAAGCTTAAACTGAAACTATAATTCCAAATGCGCGCAATACTCCTGCAAACACATTAAGCGTTAAACAAAAGGCATTATTTGGGGTTGACGATGTGGAAATAATAGATTTAAATCTAAGATGAGAGCGTTTGTTTAAGTTTAGTATCTTCATAATTAACAGCGATTAGTTTACAGCACAAATAACCTAATAACCAACACCTTAAAACAAAATAACTTGGCTTAAGAAGAAAAAAAGACGTTAAACAAGGAAAAAAAAGCTTTGAAATTATAGCAGTTACAGACTGTTTATTGAGGCACTACGCTTGCGGCACATCATAAAGAGCAAAACCCATAAATACGTATTAAAAAAACACTTTAGTTATGGGCTAAAAATAAAAATACGGGCGTATAATTCGCAAAATAAACACGAAGAGTTACATTAAAAACACAGGCCTCTATACTATCATAAAACGCCTAGTTTAGGACTATAAATCTTTAGATGCTACTCGTTATGTTAGAGCATTGAGTGCGCTATTTTTTTTGAAGATGTAATGCAAAAATAGCGTTAACACCAAACACAAAATTACCATCGTTGGTATTAAAGTTGTTGGGGGTTTGTAATATAAAATCATCTTCAACCATACCTCGAGTGTTGGTCATTTGAAACTGCAGGAGTAAAAAACGCACATCCCAATTTACACCGAGAGCGAAAGCCCCATAGGTTGGCCTAGATCTCAACGGATTAGCCACATAATAATACTCTGAAACAAGAGACACATGCCCTCCTAATTTGTAACGTGCTCCAAAACCTAATGCAAAATGATTAACTGCATCTTCTGGCAATCCTGAAGCATTACGGTGTATAAATGTTGGGGCAATTTGCAAAGAAAACGCTGGCGTAAACTTACGCGCTATTAAAAGCTGACTTGTAAAAGCTGTGCGCCCTTTAAAAGGCGTATTGGTATTTGGCAATCTCAAATCGCCTTTGTAAGACATATTTTGAAAAAAACTTATACTTATTGGCTGTTGTATTGATTTTTGATATTGGCGCATTAGGTTATACTTTATATAGCCATTGTAAACATCATCTAGGCTTGTCCAACCTGCTCCTGTACTTAGCTTGTCTGTAATACCATATTCTACTCCAATGCGAGAACTCCACTTGTCCGCAACAAATCGCTGCGCGTTTGCATTAGGGAGATTCCAAGACCTGTTCATGGTCATAATTTGTAGCACACCTGCCCTGCGATTTTCTACAGATTGCCCTATAGAAATACGAGTACCTTTAAATGCAGAAGACTCGTATTGGGGCGTATTGGGATATTCTTTGTCTAATTTTTCTAATAAATTTTGGGCACCAACAGACACTATACATCCAAAGCACAGTATCATATTTAAGAAAAAACAACTATTAGTCTTCATAGGGCGTATATTCAAATCTAAATTTAGTTGCTATAACTTTAGCAATGTTAGGAGCAACAATAGAGGGGATTTTAATATTAAAATCACTCACCACAATATCAAATTCTCCAGTTATCAAATAGTTTCCATTGGTATGCTGGATATCTGTTTTAATTTCGAAAGCTTTAGTAACATCCTTTATGGTAAGCGTCCCTTTTACCATTTTGGTTTGGGTCCCACTAACAGAAGTATCAAAATCAATAAGTTGTCCTTTAAATGTTGCTTTAGGGTATAAATCAGACTCTAAATAACTCTCATTAAAATGCGTTTGCATTAGAGATTTTTTAAACACAAATGCTTTCATAAGCATGCTAATCGCTATCTCATTTGTAGACAAGTCTATAATGCTCAATACCTGATTATTTCTAGCTTCTATATGCTCTGCAGTTGTATATGAAAAAAAAGACACCTGTCCTTGCCTGTCTATATACTGCTTAGGTTTGTCTTTAAAACTCATTAAAGCCATTAATACAACTATGAAAATAGTTCCTTTACGCATTATTTTTTTAGTATTTATCAAGACCTTTATAAAAATACAACATCTCCATTTTTTAGCATAAATTTTAATAAACCCTATCGTTAGTATAACTTTCTAAAAGGCCCCTCTATAATCCTTTAAAAGCCTCTTAAACTCTACCACTACAATAGTATTATATTTTCTATGATAAAAAAAGAAAAGCTTACAAATATTACATGGTGCTATGGTCTTATTTAAACGCGCAAACGCCTACACCATTTTTTGGAATCCACACTCAAAAAAGCACGGTTAAATCCCAATGCAAATTAACACTGTAAGTCTTTATTTTACTAGTAAAAATACGACTTAGAGTAACACAAAAGCGACAAAAACATACAAAATAAGAGATTTCTTTTATTTTACCTTAATTCCGCTTTTGTTCTCTACATAATTCAATTATTTTTAATTACTTTGGGTCCTATTTGTAATGAATTGGTTTCATGAGAAAGGATAAACTCTATTTTTTAACTTTTATATCCATTTCGGTTATTTTTTTAATCATAGCCTCTTTAGGCATTGGGTACTTCACAAAAGTTAGTGTTAACCAATTACTTGAAGTGCAGCTAGAAGCCAGCCAGCGCGAAGCCAATGCCATAGCTAAGCTTATAAATTATGAATTTAAAAGTGGGCTTGATAAAAAAAGCATCACAGCAAACGTACAAAGTACACTTACAAATACACATACAGGGACGTCTTTTATCTCCGTCTTTGATTGGTCTGGAAAAATAATTTGCCATCCAGACATTACAAAAGTGAACCAAGACATAAACCCCAATCAACAAGTCCTTAACGCCCTAAAAGACGGTCGCAATATAAATGAACTGTACAATTTATTAATGCGCTTAAAAAACGACACAAGTAATGACATTTCAAAAATAGAATCTGAGATTATCTATACCTCTACCGTAAACGCATCCGACCTCATTGTTGCTGCTCATGCCAACTTAAATAAAATTATAGTACAGATCGTAAAATTAAGAAGACGCTTTTACACTATTTTAATTTTAATGGGGGTTTCAATTATAATAATGTCCTTTTTTGCCGTTAGAATGATTGGTAGCTACTACGAAAGGCAACTAGAACAAAAAAACAGCTCCTTAGAAAGCGAACTGATAAACCTCTCTAAACTTAATGCAGATCTTGTTACCTATCAACAAAAAATAACTAAAACAAAAGCAGAAAACCCTAAAAAGGAAACACTTTCAGACCCCAATAAAAAACGTTTACTTACCCATATTAGAAATGAATTGGTGCCTATAAATATGAGTGAGATTGCTTATATACATACCGAAAATACCATAACTTATGTTTTGTCATTTAACGGTAATCGCTCTACTACAAATTTAAGTCTAGATGACTTAATGTCTACCCTCGATACCTCTCTGTTTTTTAGAGCTAACCGCCAATTTATTATAAGCATCACTTCTATTCATAAAATTATCAAATACGGCAACAGCCAGCTTAAAATACTCGTTAGAGATGCCGATGTTGAAATCATTATTAGTAAAAACAAAGCTGCAGAATTTAAGCAATGGCTCAATATTTAAATAGTCGCTTAAGCTACAATTACACATACGAATACTACAGTTAAGCACTTAAAATAAATCTACGTGTATTGAAAAGTCTTTCGTCGGATTTTTTAACACTTTCACACGCTTTACAGTAGAAATAAAATACTTTATCGAAAATTTTTAATAAAAAAACGCATCCTCTAAAATGATCTTTACTTTTGGTGATGGTTAATTAATCTAAAATCCCGTAAAACAAATGAAAACTCTCAAAAAAAATGTTTTGAAAAGTGTCCAAGCTGCGGCGGTTGTACTTGCACTTTCCTTTAGTGGAACTGCTAACGCTACAACTAGCGCTTATGCTTTAACAGGAGGAGTATGGTCCTGGGAATCATTCTTTTCGTCATTAACAAACAGTAACACACAAACATCTACAAGTACAAGTAGCAGTGGTGGTAGTAGTGCCTCTGCATTTGCTTCGGCTACAGGAGGAAAAACCTTCACGTTTACGTTTACACGTGTAAAGCCTAAAAAACCTAAAACGTCAATTCCATTAGACGGTGGTTTAAGTATCCTAGTATTAGGAGCAGCTGCATTTGGTGTTAAAAAATTAAGAGGAACTAAAGGTGAAGCAAATTAAATCACATTTGTACAAGATTCCTAAACCTATAAGGCTTTTCTTAGGAAAGGCCTTATTGTTTTTTATTCTTTGGGAAGTTATATACGGTCTGTTTTTGTTCGATTCTCAATGGCTAGACACCAAGCTTACTAACCATGTGGGTACCGCATCTGTATATGTGCTTAACAACTTTACTTCTATGAGTGGTTTTACAGCCGTACCAGAAGTTTGGGATTCGGTTTATGCTGGCGAAGCCATTGCCAATTCGGCTTCTGTTATATACCATAATGGAGAGACTTTACTCTATATTGCGCATGCCTGTAATGGCTTGTCATTATTGGTTTTATACATTGGTTTTATTGTGTGCATGCCTTCTCGATTTTGGCGTAAGGTACTTTACATTACCCTTGGGGTACTATTGCTCGACATTATAAATATTATACGCTGTGTTGGCCTTATTTATTTAATGGAATATAATAATACATACTTCGATTTTGCGCATCATTATTTATTTAAAGCTACGGTATATATTTCTACATTTATAATTTGGGTATATTACTCAAGAAAAATACATTTTAAAAATGACGCTTTACAAGTCGGATAAAATCCGTTTTATAGCTGGATTAGTATTTATTGGGATTATCTATTCTTTGTTCTACATTTACTTTTTAGAAAACAAAGATGTTGCAGTACTTAGTGGTATTGTGAGACATGGAATTTCTTTTGGAGCTACTATAACGGTTTATTTTATCGGCACCTCGCACCTGGGAACGCTCGAAGACAAATGGATGTCTTCACTATGGCATTTTGTACATATTTCTGGGCTAATTATCTTAACATGCTTGGGGCTTTTCGACTTACTAATTGCAGATATTAGTTTTAATATGCGTCGTTTTGCACTTACTGTTTTAGAGTTTTTAATCTCTCCTGTACTTTATGTAGGCATGGGGCTTTTAAACCGAAGCTTAAAACAACAAAACCAATCGCACTAAGAGCTACCAGCTTCTAATTCACTAACATATCTAGGGTTACTACTGTTCGAAACCCTATGTGTTCGGCCGAAGAATCGGTACTATTCCCCATTCGAGAAGACAACCTATAACTTGCGCAATACGAATCACTACATAAAAAAGAACCTCCCTTAATAACCACTTCTTCAATTAAAGGGTTGTTGGGATTATAAGGTTTGGTTGCTCCTTTTGGATTATCTGCTATGGTGTTAAGCCCTAACAATTCTTGATAATAGTTTAAATTATACCAATCGCCTGTAAGTTCCCAAACATTTCCTGCCATTTCGTATAAACCAAACGAATTAGGAAGATATGTCTTTACAGGAGCACGTCTCTCATAACCATCGGCCAATGTATTAGTCACAGGAAATTCTCCTTCCCAACTGTTCGTCCATTTGGCCAGTTGCGATCGGTCATCACCCCATAAATAAGTCGTATTTTTTTGTGTTCCTCTAGCGGCATATTCCCATTCTGCTTCGGTTGGTAAACGACGGCCTGCCCATTTGCAATACGCTTTAGCATCTTCAAAACTCACGTGTACAACAGGATGATCCATTTTATCACTAATCGTAGAGTTTTTACCTTGTGGGTGTTTCCAGTTTGCCCCGATAGTCCAACGCCACCATTGGGAAAAATCATAAAGATTAGGCAAAGACGTTTTAGTTTTCTTAAATAATAGAGATCCTGGCTGTAGTATAGAATCGTGGGGCTTAGGGGTACCTGCTGGCAACTGTTTTTTAAGCTCTTCCCAGTTGATCTTTCGTTCTGCTACTGTAACATAATTTGTGGCCTCTACAAATGCTTTAAATTGTGCATTAGTCACTTCTGTAACATCCATAAAAAACCCATCCACACTCACAGGATGCTGCGGCTTTTCATGCTGCATGGCTTCCTTATCTTGTGGCACTGCTCCTTGCATAAATATACCTGCTGGAATCCAAACCATACCTTTGGGCGGATTTGCTAGAAGACTATCTTTTATCTCTTGCGATAATGTTTTGACAGAGGCTACTGTATCTACGACTGCTTTAGTCTTAACACTACCGCCATCTTGAATATTTGTAATGGTTTTACTTTTCTCTTTACAAGACACACAAAATACCAAGCCGCCTAAAATCACTAATACTTTCACAAAGGAAGATGCCATATTTTAACTTCAAATTTAATTGTTCAAATGTATTTATTAATTCATTGATAACCCACTATTAAAACAATAAACACGCTTTTTCTCTCATTATTATCGTAATCTGCACTTAATAATTACCTTTGCATAACTTAATTTAAGACGCTATGATTTATTCAATGACAGGTTACGGAAAATCTGTTTTACAATTACCTACTAAGAAAATTACAATTGAAATTAAATCTCTAAATAGTAAAAATTTAGATTTAAATGCGAGAATGCCTTCTATATACAGAGAAAAGGAACTCACGATAAGAAAGCTTTTAGCCAGTAAACTTGTTCGTGGTAAAGTAGATTTTTCTATTTATGTAGAAACCACTGCAGAAGACACCTCTACTCAAATAAATGCGCCAGTAGTACAGCAATACATAGCACAATTAAGAGACGTGGTTCCTGCTGAAGATCTAGAGCTTTTGAAAATGGCAGTTCGTTTTCCTGATGCTTTAAATACGGTTAGAGAAGAAATAGATGAGAACGAATGGAAAGCCATTGAAGCTGAAATACTAAAAGCGACTACCGACTTAATGGCGCACCGTCTCGATGAAGGCAAAGTACTTGAGGTAGATTTCAATGCACGCGTGGTAAGCATAAGAACGCTTCTTGAGGCTATTATTAAAATGGACCCAGAACGTGTCGATGGCGTAAGAGAACGTCTTAAAAAAGGCGTTGAAGAACTTAGAGAGAAATACGACGAAAATCGTTTTGAACAAGAACTGGTTTATTATATTGAGAAATTCGATATCACTGAAGAAAAAGTACGTTTAGAAAACCATTTAAATTACTTCAATTCCTCTTTAAACTCGACCGATTCTAATGGTAAGAAACTAGGATTTATTAGTCAAGAAATAGGACGAGAAATAAATACTATTGGTTCTAAAAGCAATTATGCGCCAATGCAGCAATTAGTCGTACAAATGAAAGATGAATTGGAAAAAATCAAAGAGCAACTGCTAAATGTACTTTAACCTTATTTTTTTAATTTTAAAACGCGTCTCATTTTGAATACTTCAACAGCTAAAAAAGGAAAACTTATTGTATTCTCGGCCCCATCGGGTTCTGGAAAAACAACTATTGTTAAACATCTTTTAGGTCTTAAGCATTTAAACTTAGAATTTTCAATCTCTGCAACATCGAGAGCTAAAAGAGGCGATGAAATTGACGGTAAAGATTATTATTTTTTATCTGCCAGTGCCTTTAAAAATAAGATAAAAGACGATGCTTTTTTAGAGTGGGAAGAAGTGTATCGTGATAATTTTTATGGCACTCTAAAAACAGAGGTTGAACGTATTTGGGCCACTGGAAAAAATGTTATTTTCGATATTGATGTATCTGGTGGATTGCGCATAAAAAGGAAGTTTCCAAAAGAAACCTTAGCCATTTTTGTAAAACCACCTAGTGTAGATGCTTTAAAAATAAGACTAAAAAAGCGCAAAACTGAAAGTGAAGATAAAATTAATATGCGCGTTGCTAAAGCTTCTGCAGAGCTTGCTACCGCACCTCTATTTGACACTATAGTTATAAACGATGCGTTGGAAAACGCTTTAAAAGAAGCTGAAAAAAAAGTAAGTGATTTTATAAAATAACATCTATTTTCTATGCGTATTGGTCTTTATTTTGGTTCTTTTAACCCTATACATATTGGACATCTTATCATTGCAAATCACTTGGTAGAATATAGTAACTTAGACGAAATTTGGTTTGTCGTTACTCCTCATAACCCTTTTAAGAAAAAAAACACACTTCTTGACAACTACCAACGTTTAGAAATGGTGCATTTAGCTACAGACACCTATACCAAGTTAAAACCTAGCGCTATAGAATTTAAACTTCCACAACCTAATTACACTATAAATACGCTTGTGCATCTGCTCGAAAAATACCCGCAACACGAGTTTTCACTTATTATGGGAGAAGACAACCTTAAAAGCTTCCATAAGTGGAAAAATTACCAACTTATATTAGAGCAACACCAAATCTATGTCTATCCCAGACTCTCTAATACCACTCTTGAAACTCAATTTCAAAATCACAAAAACATTCACAAAATAGAAGCTCCAATCATGCAATTATCGTCTACACATATAAGACGCGCTATAAAAGAGGGTAAAAATGTAAAACCAATGCTCTCTGAACCCGTTTGGAAATACATTGACGACATGAATTTTTACAAATAAGCTTAAAAGAGCACTTTACGGCACTACTCAAAAAAACACAACTTACAAAAACACCTATTTTCTTCTTACAATTATAACAATTATTACATTTTTTTAACACAAAACTATAGGTTAATCGGTATTTTATCGCCTTAAAGTAGTAATTTTCCTTATTTTATCATAACAATTCAATTTTATATAAGAATTTTCATTATTTTGATAGTCTATTAATAATAATATAACGATGAAGCATAAAAATTCCAACTTGATTGTTGTTGGTATTGGCGCATCTGCGGGGGGATTGGACGCTATACAATCCCTTTTCGATTACGTCCCCAACGATACTGGTATGGCATTTATAATCATTCAACACCTCTCACCTGGTTTTAAGAGCTTAATGCCCGAATTGCTTAGTAAGCACACCCAAATGCCTATCTACACCGCAACAGATAAGCAAATTATTAAGCCTAATAC
>CAZLTR010000019.1:0-14991 GCA_964562415.1 uncultured Hyunsoonleella sp.
GTCTACATCACTATGGATGTAACGGCAGCGAATTTGTATGCGGTCCAAATACTTGGTAAGCTCTTCGGCCATACGTTTGGTTAAGGTTGTTACCAGTGTACGTTCATCCTTTTCCACCCGAACTTGTATTTCTTCAATTAAATCATCAATTTGATTTAAACTGGGTCTCACCTCTATAATAGGATCTAGAAGTCCTGTCGGTCTAATAATCTGTTCTACATAAACCCCATCTGTTTTCTGCAATTCATAGTCGGCAGGTGTTGCACTCACATAGATGACTTGGTTTTGAAGCGCTTCAAACTCTTCAAATTTTAAAGGACGATTGTCCATCGCCGCAGGCAATCTAAACCCATAATCGACTAAATTTTCTTTTCTACTTCTATCGCCACCATACATGGCGTGTACTTGAGAAACTGTAACGTGGCTTTCGTCAATGACCATTAAATAATCATCTGGAAAATAGTCGAGTAGGCAGAAAGGGCGTGTGCCTGGCGCTCTGCCATCTAAGTAACGCGAATAATTTTCAATACCAGAACAATACCCTAACTCTCGAATCATCTCTAAATCAAATTCCGTACGCTCTTTAAGGCGTTTGGCTTCCAAATGTTTGCCAATATCCTTAAAGTAGTCATGTTGTTTTACCAAATCGTCTTGAATATCCTTAATGGCATTTTGCAGTACTTCAGGCGAGGTTACAAACATATTTGCAGGATATATATTTAAACGGTCATAACGTTCGGTTACTTCGTTAGTTTGAATGTTAAATGCTTCTATGTCTTCAATTTCATCTCCAAAAAAATGAATGCGAAATGCATTATCAGCATAACTTGGAAAAATATCTACTGTATCGCCTTTTATTCTAAAATTACCATGCTTAAAATCAGCTTCTGTCCTTGAATAGAGACTTTGTACCAATTGGTGTAATAATTGCGTTCTAGAAATGACTTGGTCCCGTTTTATAGTAATGACATTTTTTTGAAATTCTATAGGATTACCAATACCATAAAGACAAGAAACAGAGGCTACGACTAAAACATCACGTCTTCCCGATAAGAGAGATGACGTCGTACTTAATCGCATTTTTTCGATTTCTTCATTGATCGATAAATCCTTTTCTATATATACTCCAGAAACAGGTATGTAAGCTTCGGGTTGGTAATAATCATAATAGGATACAAAGTATTCTACAGCATTATTAGGAAAAAATTGTTTGAACTCTGCATATAATTGAGCTGCTAAAGTTTTATTATGGGCCAAAACCAAGGTAGGTCGTTGCACCTCTTTAATTACATTGGCCACTGTAAAGGTTTTGCCAGATCCTGTTACGCCAAGTAAGGTTTGGTACTTTTCGTTAGCAATAATACCTTGTGTTAATTCCTTTATAGCGTTAGGTTGATCTCCTGTAGGGGCAAATTCTGATTCTATTTTAAACTCCATTTAGCTAAATTATAACAAAATTTACAGTCTTAACACTACTATTCATAGTTTCATTTAAGAGTTTATGTTTTTAATGAGATTGTATTTACTATTAAAAGCATTAGAAATAATTTTGATGTAAAATTTTTTGCAGCAGATCATGTCTAAAATAGATCTTAAGACTAAGAGTATGGTCCATAATAGATCGGCTTTTATAGGGAGCTTTATTTCCAAACTTATGTTGTTGGAAAAAAGTAACAGGCTACAAATTAAGAACAGCATGTTGAGTATAAACCAATTTTTGGACACAAAATAAATGGTTTTAAAAGCTCTGGTTTTTGAGTTCGTTTGTACAAGAAAAGAAGAAACCATTACTTGAGAGATTAAGCTTATAAAAGTAAGTAGCATTACCATGATTTGAACATTTTTACAGGAATGTAAAAACGAATTTGTAGTAATGTAAAGGAGTATAGAATGGCAAATTATACTTGCATTAGTGCAGACATAGGCAAAGGCATATTTTTTAATTTTAGTTTTTCTAAGATTTGTAAATGTCGATTGCATTTTAGTAAATATAGCGACATCACCAATTGTAAATAAAACGAGCAGATGAAAAAGCGCTGCGTCTCTAAGTATGCCATGTCTAGTATTAGAGTTAAGGTTAGAACAATTTAAGAGGTCGTTAAAGTTAGTGATGATGTTTAAACCAGACATAAAGGCTAAACCGACTATAAATGCGATTACTATATTGGTTGAAAATAAGTTTACCATAATCTTAAGTTTGTTTAGTTTAGACAAAATTACCATGAGTTGAAGTGCTTTACAAACACTATAAAAATATTTTTTCCTTCTAAAGGAAAAAATTCCTTTAAAAATAAATACCTTTATATTCATGATTAAAATAGCTGTAGATAAGGCTTTTATAGAGTGTATAAAGCAAAAAGTACAAGAGTTAAGAGGGGTGTTTAGTGTGCCATCTCTTTTAGATATTATTAATGGTACAGATGAGGAGACCACTTTAACTAAAACCCCTATCTATGATTTAATGAAAACCCAGAGGGCTACTTTGGCAACTTTAAATATTATAAGTTCTAAACTCAATATTCTTAGTTATGACGTTTTTGAAGAACAATTAAATACGACACTCGGGATTGCTAAAATGGTTGAGGGACATTGGATCTCTTATCGCTTTGAAGAGTCTAGGCGTGTTTATATATCGTATTGGAGTTTCACGTATAATGCTATTTTAAATGTGTTTAACGTAGATAAGGTATCAAAAACAGAAAATTACACTGGTGAATTTACCTTAAGTCATACTAATTTGTTTACTGGGGTGTTAAGGAATGGAGATGCCCTGTTACATTATGCCAGTTACATCACTACAGGGGAAGCTCTAGATGTTGTGACTTTTAATTTAACGTATAAGAACAACAATGAGGCCTATTTTACAAGAGAAGTAATGTATACTTACGATGGGGAAATCCCTAATAAGGGAAGATTAGCTAAGGGAGAAATTACTTTGTTTGAACCCTCTCACGCAGCAGCTTATAAAATTAATCAAATTGCAGAGGCCTATAATTATTTAACTAAAATCTCTAACCATAGCCGCTTGCATTTAGATCAAGACAAATGGAAATACCAACATTCCATATTCATATCATTTCCCGTAAGGTCTCTATATGGACTAGGGGAGGAGAAGTTTAAAAAAAAGCAAGGTATCGTACAGGATATTATAAATAAATTATCTCAACCTCCTTTTTTATTCGATTCGAAGCACATATATAATGAGTTTACATCATCTGATTATCAAGAAATAAAAGACGAAACACGTGTATTTAAAAATGTAAAAGAGCATATTGATAGTACGCATTTTATTGCGATTTTGCCCAAAGGTTTGTCTGATAAAAATACGGGCTGTTATTTTGAAATCTATTACAGGATCAATAAAAAGTTACCTTGTTTAGTGTACTATCATAAATCGGTTAAATTTCCACATGCCCTAAAAGGATTTTTAGATAATAACTATCAAAATAACGTACGCTTTAAGGCTATAGATTTAGTCGATATTCCAGAGTATCTTAATGCAGATATTTTTAATTTAAATATACATTAAACCCGAATTATACGATAGAACATTGTCGTGAAGCTTTGAGATACCATAAATACTGACTTTTTCTTGATTTTAGCATAGCATCGCTATGGTTAAATTGAAAAAAGTAGTGTAGCGCCAGTATTTGCAGTAGCGCAAAGGTGTAATAGATGTTCTATCGCATAAAGCGGGTTAAGCAGTGCTGCTGCATTAGAGTTGTTATTGTGTTTTGTAACTATAGAGACATCTAATATATCATTATGATTTTCTTTGTTGCAGTTATGGGCTAACGAATCAAACCTTAGTTTTGCGATCTTATTTTAATAACTAGTTTTAATTTACAAAAAGGTTATCGCTTTAGTGTAAAATGGCCCATAAAAGCTCTGCCATCTTCTAGGGAAACCTTAAACCAATAATCATCGGTAGGAAGTAATTGACCGTTATAGGTGCCATCCCATCCTAATGTATTTGCGGTTAGTTGTTTTAATAATTTACCATATCGATCAAAGATATAAACCACACTACCTGCTTGGGTATTATTATCTATACCTTGAATTTTCCATCGGTCATTAATGCCATCGCCATTAGGTGTAAAGAAGTTAAAGTGTCCAATTACCGAAATATTTAGAGTGGAAACCCCGCATATAGGGTCTCTTACTAAAATGGTATAGAATCCAGGTTTTACATTATCAAAAAAGGGCGTGTCTTGGTATACAGGATTGGTGTCGTCTGCACCAAGAAGCGCATAGTCGTAGCTTCCGCTTCCTAAGTTTGTAGGATCTATGGTTACCGTATTATTTGTTGTTAAATCTTTGATGGTAACATCATTAGTCGTAATTCTAGCCGCTTCAGAGAAGTTTACGGTAATGTCTCTAGATCTCGAACAATTAGTACCCGTAGTTGTGGTGAGTGTAATAGTATACACGCCAGGGGTTGCTACCGTGATAAGACGTTCATTAGACACAAATTCATTAGTGCTAGTTCCGTCTAAGCTGCTGCGTAGCCATTCGTAGCTAAAGGTTTCATTAGAATTATTTTCTAAAGGCTCTAAATCGACCGTCACGCTAGAATCAGATTCGCATACAATTTGCTCGTCGGTATCTACATCAAAATTGGGTAAAGGATTTACTGTTAATTGGACTAAGCCTCTTAAGCCTAAACAATCATTCCCTGCTTGACTTTCTACCCTTACAAAGATGAGTTGTGCGTCGGGGAAATCACTATTTCTATAAGATGAGATGTCTTGAATTTGATTTTCTTCTGCCAGCGCATCTGCTTCTGTCCTATAATATATAGGTGTTAGACCAGGCATGACAAGATCTAATTCATTTTGAATGTTGGTATTTGCTGTTTCCAGATTAAACGTTGCGATACCATCGGTATCATCATTATTAGCGGTATCATTACCATTAAGATCTAAAAAATCGTCACATTCATCAATCGTCTGTAGATTAATATTGTCAAGAATAGCTGTAGAAGCGACAGATAATTGCAATTCGGTTGTGGTAGCACAGCCTGTGCCGTTATCTTCAATTCTAACCCAAATTTGATCGGTATTAGGCGTTCTATTCTCAAATGTATCGGGATTACTAATAAAGTTAGGGTCTGAGGTATCACCAAGTACGGCAGCATTCGCATCTAAATAGAAAGAAAAGGTTTCATTCGCAAAATTAGATGAAATTTCACGATTGGCTTCATTTAAATTGAAAGGTGTTATGCCAGATCTTGCATCATCGTCGTCGCATTGTACTAAAATTACAGAAGTATTTACATTTGGCAACGGGTTAACTACAAGGCTAATCTCGTCTGTAGTGAAAGGACAACTGTTTCCAACGCGTTCAATAATGGCTCTGTATCTGTTAGTTTGAAATGTTGATGTAACATCAAATACGGTTAAATCTGGTGTTTGTGTGCCATTATATGCTGCACCGTCCGTTAGCATTGTAAATGCACCGCCGTTGATACTCGCTTCCCATTGTATGCTGAAACTCGCATCAAAAGGAGGTGAAAATGTAAGCGCAATTAGAGCATCATCATTGAGACATACTTCCACATTGGGCTCAAATTGAAAGGGTACTATAGGCGCTGCAATAGAATAGTTTGCATTAGGTCTAGGAAAAGGTGCTGCAAGAGAAGCTGTAATGGCAGCTTCTACAGTATCCGAACAGAAATCTCCATCACTATCTGGATCGATATGTGACAGGATAGTATCATTATCAGGGTCGAGTATAATATCAGTATTCAACATATTGCTATCTGGAGCAGTTTCTGCGGCATCTGCCCAACCATTTATACCATAGGGACCATCTGCTATTCCATCTGCATTACTGTCTACAAGTGCCCCACCAAAAGAACTTATTTCATAAAAATCGGATACACTATCATTATCACTATCTAAATCGTATACATCGATAACCGTATCGTTATCTGTGTCTACAGCTATTGCATTTATATCGTAGATATTGTCTAAACCATCAGCGTTATCGTCTATACCCGAAAGCGGAACAAATACACCTTGATGTTCTACAAAATCAGGAACGCCATCATTATCCGAATCCAAATCAAACTCATCCATCACACCATCATTATCATTGTCTAATTCAAAGCAAGTTAGGCTTAGATTACCATTAAAAGTCGAGGTGGTAGTAGGATCGCTTACACTGTGGTTAAATACGATACCGTCTACCTGATGTGCGAAAAACTCAAAAGGGGTCGTACCATTTGGATTTGGATTGAATTTAAAACGTATTTCCGACCCTGATATTTGCGTGACTCCCCTTTCAAAAACACCATCAAAATTAGAATCGACAAGTAAGCGATCACTAGGGTCTACTAATGTGATATTTTTATCATTTGGTAAAATTTGAGCAATAAAGACTTCTTCTGAAACAATAGTATGGGGCACGTTTGGATTCTCAGATAATTTAATGTTAACCCCCATACTAAACTCTAAATTAAATGCATTTGGAGTTGTAGCACCTGAAACAATGCTACTTGAAAAATTGCCAGTAGTGTTTCCTGCAAAAGTGTTTGTACTAACAATGGTATTATTTCTAGAATTGTCTTGAAAAATAACAGCACTATTAGATAGGTCTATAATGGCATTTCCTCTAGATTCATCACAGTTTAGAATACCATCATTATCATTGTCGATGTCTATATTATCTATAATACCATCTCCATCGTTATCATCTGGACATAGTGGTAATGGAATTTCGACAGATTCAAAAGTTTCTCCAGTACAGGTAACCGTTGTAATAAGTTTGTATGTTCCTGGTTCTGTAGCATTAAATGTTGGATTTGTATTTACCACGCCCCCAGCAGGAGGTCCAAACCCAGAACCTGTATCTACTTGCCACTCGAAAGTATCAAATAAGCTGGCGTTAGACGTTATTAAATTAGCAGGCACACAATTACTAAACGTTTGCACTTGGTTGTCAAAACTAATTTCTGGAGGTGAAGGGAAGCCAGAGTAAAAACTACCTGAAGTTGCGGCACCACTTACATTAAAGTAGGCTACATATAACTCGTCATCTCCTTCTACAGTAATATTCCCTTCGATATCTGTAATTCTATAAGTAACATATTCGTTATTGCCATTTACAAAGCCTCCCGAACCTATACTCACTCTACCAGAAGTAGACGATAGCACTGTTACAGAAGCATTAACACGTGTTACAATAGAGATGCCACTTGCTTCATTAAAAGGTGTATTTCCTATAAAATCAATATTTGCAATATTATCAATGTTACCCCGAGTGCCACAATTTAGTGGTGGAACAAAAAACATACCTTGATTGGCTTGAGAGTCTGTACCTCCAATACCCTGATACGCAAATACAGGATTGTTGGTTCTTACATACATATTTCCAAAATTATTGAATAAGTCGCCTTCTAAAACGATATGTTCTCCTGCATTTAAAGTAATGCTAGAAGCGTTACCGTTTACACTAACAAAAGTATTGTTGCTGTGCGCCACAATTAAAACATTTTCAAAAGTATCACCACCTATTCCTTTTACAAATATATATTCGTTGTCTACTTTATCAAGACCTGCAATTTGATCTATACCATAATCTCTAGCAGGACCACTTCCAAAGGTTCCATTTGCCGAACCACAGTTCACTACAATGGGCTTGTCTGAACTGACTAAGCAGCCTATTAAAGCCTCTAAATTTACATTACCATTATTTCGTTGTGTGGCTACAATATAACTTTCACCTTCATTTAAATTAATAGCAAATGGAATGCTTCCAGAGTAGTTTTCTATAATTGTTCCTGAAGGGAGGTCGCTGAAATTTACTTGAGTATTATCTTCGGTAGCCATCACAGATATAAAATCCAAGAGGCTAGATTGAGAGTTCTCATTGGTATAGGTTCCTATCCTAAATGTATTGCCTAAAGCAGAAAGGCCTTTACTCACCAAAGCTCCAGCTTGAAAATTATTCCCAGCAAGCATTCTAACAGAAACGTAAATAGGAGCATTTGCTTCTATAATATAACCTTTATCTGTAGTAACCCTACTTGTGATGTTTGAGGGCATAAAAAGTTGGCTTTCACCAGAGCCTAAAGGTATTTCAGCAGAATTTATATTAGAGACACTCCCTGTGATATAACTCGTAGAGGGCTGTCCAACTGGCATTACCGTATAAGTAATATCTTCGGTGCTAGGCGTTGATATGTATAGGAATTGTTCTAAAGGACTTGCACTACTATCTGAAGAACTGGTTAATGGTGGGATATAATGTGTCTGACTTAATTGAGAAAACCCTTTTAAGCAAACGCATACAATAATTAGTAAAACTAGTCTGGTTTTGATACTATTTAGCATAAAATTTTAAAATTAGTACGATCATATACATGCGGTCAAGATATAGCATTTAATTTTTATTAGACTTATAAAAAGGGCATAAGGTTTAATGATTGGATACAAATTAATAACAATATGCCTTTAAAGTACATTAAAGTCTTGTATATAATAACTTAATGGAAGCTCTGTTTCGTATACCGTTTGACTTCAAAATTTAAAACTAATTAGCTCCACAGCTTTAATTTACACCGCGCTTGCCACTAACGTCTTAATGTAAAATGTCCTTTGAGTGTAAACATTTCGCCATTTTGAACGATGTTTGCAGAAAACCAATAATCATCGGTAGGCATACGTTGCCCATTATATGTACCGTTCCAACCAGGGGAATTGTACGACAACATTTTTAATAGTTTCCCGTAGCGGTCGTATATAAATATTTCAGATCCTGGTAGTTGCCTAGCACCAACTATATGCCAAGTATCAAAAAAGCCATCGTTGTTAGGGGTAAAGAATTTTGGTATATCCATAACAAAGACCTCAGTATCTATAGGTTCGCAACCATTAAGATCTATTACGGTAACAATATGAGGGCCAAGGGTTACATTGGCAAAGAAGCCAGAAGTTTGCGGTTCTCCACCATCTAAACTAAAAACGTAATCTCCAATGCCATCGACCTCTACGGTAATCGAATTAGGGTCAACAAAGTCTGTTTTGGTTGAAATATCAATAATAGCTTGTTGCGACTCTATAACTGTAAATGTTTTTGTTACAGGACAATCTTCGGTATTGGAGGCCGAGTTATCTGTAGTGACTGTAACGGAATATGTCCCTATTTGAGAAGGGTCTGTTAGTGTTATAAGCGGGCTTGTTGTTCCATTCACCATAGTATTAACACTGGTCTGCCATAAGTAACTATCATTAGGATTTCCTGTACTGGCGTCTATTTGTAGTGGTAAGTCGTTAAGACAAAGTGTTACGACATCATCAATTGGAATTAGCGGTAAGGGGTTTACTAAAAGGTTAAAGCTAGTCGTTGCAAAACAGCGCGTACTTGTGTTTTCCACACGAGCAAAAATAGGCGTATTACTTTCGGCATCATAATTTGTATTTAGCGCTTCTATATCTGCTTGGGCATTAGCTAAGGATTCGTAATAAGTTACACTATAATCACTTATATTTTGTGAAGCTCCCAGGATTTCTGCATTCATTTCAGAAAGGTTAAAAACCAAACGGTTATCAAAATCGTCATCGCATTTTACGAGGTTTTGCGGTTGGTTTGCTATAGGGTTAGGGTGTATCCTTAAAATGAATTCTTTTACAACACTACAACTGGTGTTGCGATCTTGAACATTTGCCCAAATTGGAGTATCTCCTGGGGTGGTATATGTAACTATATTGTTGGGGAAGGTATCTGTATTCGTTCTGGCACCTTCGAGAGTACTGTGATAGCTAATATTTACGGTACTGGCTGAGTCTACAAGTTCTGTGTTAACTTGAGTTAGATCGTAGATGTTATTCGTGTTGAAACAATCACTAATAGTATTGTTTGGAATTAATTTAAGGGTTGGAGGAGGAACAACTTCAAGTTCTAAAGCAATAATTGTAGGGCAGTTTGGTGCAAAAATATTTACAAGTTTAACGTATAGTTTTCTTGAGGTCGATCTAAAATTTTCTAAGGTTGTTGGGTCTATGGCTTTGCTTGCATCTGAAACATCACCAAGGTTATTAAAGTAACTAATATTTACATTGATACTACTATTTGAAGCGCTCTCTAAGAAATCAGGAATTTCATTGTTAGGCGAAGAGAGATCAAATGTAGCAATACCATCATAAGGTTGGTCGTCTGTATCGCAAACAGGAGGGAATTTAGAATCTTGTACATTGGGTTGCTCTAAAGGAATTAAGCTTATAGAGATACTGTTGGTGGTACAGCCTGTGATTCTATTTCGTACTTCAACATCTATGGTAGACGAAGCTTGTAGACTATAATTTGTTGGATTGGTTATGAGTCTGCGATTTGTATTCTGTCCTTCGTAGAAAAGGAAGTCGAGTACATTACCATTAGGTGTATTTTGTTTAATCGTGTTAGCTTCGGTTTCTAAATTAAAAATTAAAGGTTCTCCTGATGGTATACAACTGGTGAACGTTGGAGGCAGATTGACTACTGGAATGGTGCCAATTTGCAGTGTAAAAGGTCCCGACACAGGACAACCATTTGGATTTAAACTATTTTGTATGCTCACATATATAGTAGTGCCACCGTTAAAGTTTCTAGGCACATCTTTGTCTATAGCGATACTTAAGGCTGGATCTTCAAAGTAAAGGACCTCTTTGGTCGTACTTCCAACTTGATTATTTAAAATTTGCGTATCGAATTGAGATAATGTAAAATCGGCATTAGGACTACTGCTAATTTCACAGGCCGTTAAAATCCTATCTGCGGGTGCAGGTAATACGGGTTCTGAGTTTACGATAATTTGAAGTTGCGCAGTGTCTGAACAGCTTTTAACTGCGGTTGTATTTTCTGCACGAACAAATATCTCATGTATTCCAATAGAATAGTTTAGAGGAAAAGTAATGCGTCCATTGGTGGTGTTACTTAAATTTTCAGCATCAGTTTCATTATCAAAATATAAATAGGTTGTCGCTACATTACCAAGAACAGCTTCTACGTCTTGCGCAGTAATAGTAGCTTCTGTTGTGCCTGAAGGTAGGCAAGGAGGAATTAAAGGATTTAATGTGCCCAATAAAGGTGGAGGCACAACTTCAATTTCAAATTCTGTAACGTGAAAGCATTCAGAATCTTCGCTTTCAATTCTAGCATACACTATAGACGTATCGCTGGTATTTTGAAAAAAGCGGCCAAGTGGCTGTGCATTTAAAGAAGGGGTTTCAGCTTCTGTTTGATCATCAAAATATTGTACAGAAAAATTAGCTTGTCCATCTGTAGCGATGGCATCAAGAGTATTCAAATTAATTAACGTTCTCTTGTCATTTAAAGGCGGCGTATCGTCACAAATCTTTTCTATTTTTTTTACAGAAAAGGTGAGTGTAGGATCTACACGTAATGTAATGGATTTTGTTTTTGTACAGCCTACGGAGGTGTTGGTTAACTCAACTTGAATAGTGGTTAATGTATCTGTCGTTGTATATTGACTTGATGTGATTAGATCGTCATTTGTATCAAAAAAACGCGCTTGGTAGCTTGCAGGTATATTGTCGTTTTCGTCTCTAAACCTGTCAAATAGTCTATTTCTAATGTCATTAAGATTAAAAATATTCGTGTCGCAAGCACCAAATGGGCCATCGTCTGTACCTGTTAGAAGTAGTTCTTTATGCAGTTCTAGAGGTGCTACTGCAACACAGCCAGTACCATCATCTTCAACCCTAACGTAAACGGTCTCTTCTGGAGCAGAAATGGTGAAAGCAGTGCTATTTGAAATTTCATTAGAAAGTCCATTTTTAGCAGCGTCTTGACTTGTAAAGTATCTAAGAGGAATGCTGGTGACAAAACCATCCAAAATCTCAGCATTTGCTGTTGTTAAATCGAAGGTCGCGTTTGTATTGGGGTCTGCTAAACAAGCGTCTAGAGGAATAGGGCTTAAATTAATAAGGGGGCCATTGGTAATGCTAATATTTAAAGTAGACACATTGGTGCATCCTGTGGCTGTATTTTCAATTCTAGCAAAAACTTGAGCAGCATTAGGCGTGGTATTGATATAGTTTTCAGGAGCATTTATAGGCGCTATGTTATTTTCGGCATCACTAGCACTTGTATGGTAAGAGCTAACAATAACGTTTGCGGCTCCTAATGTTACATTTGTATTTTGAGAGGTAAGGTCTATAGTTGTAAAACCGTCAACAGGGTTATTATCGCAATCGCATATATTCGAGTTTGCAGTGGTATTGGTAGGTAGCGGATTTACCACTAACTGAAATTTTGAAATGACAAAACAATTGGATTCTTGGTCTTGTATGCGGATAAAGATTTCAGATACAGGTGGCGACACACTACTTACGGCATTGCTGTTAGATCGCGCATTGGCCAAGGAGGTATGGTATGTTGGTGTAAAGATTTGAAACGGAATATCTTGGGATATATTTGCGATTTCAGAAGTTTTAGTGTTTAGGTTAAAAACTTCCTGACCAGGTGTGTCACACAATTCAAAATCTGTCAAAGGGCTAATTTCTTCACCGTTTACGAGATTGAGAATAATCTCATCTTCAACACGACAAAAACCAGGGATTTCTACTTCCACCTTATAAACGGGGGCTATACTAGGTGCAGTATTAAGCGCTTGTACTGTAAATGTAGGCGCAGTACCAGTAGGCCCAGCTACAGGGCTATTATTAATAAACCATTGGTAAACAGCATCGCTATTATTAATATTGGCATTTAATGTGAGAGCATCTACACATTGTTGTTGCGGATTATCTTCTCCAAGATCTATAATATTAAAGCTGCTGCCTTCTATGAACACTGCAGAATCGGCATTACCGTTATTTAAATCGGCAATAATTAATTTTACATGGTATGTCGTACGTGGTATTATGGTAGTCGCTGCTGTTAAAACAGTAGTTCTGCCTTCGTAATTAGTATCACCAAGATTAAAGCCAGCAAAAAAATCTAGGTTTCTAGAAGGACATGTCGGGGTGTTAATTCCTGGGGATATGTTACGAATAATAACAGGATCGGTAGTGCTGGGAACTAATGCTATGTTTTGATAAGGAGCCGTAGGCGTTGCAGCTTCTCGAATTAGGCACACAAAGCCTTCTTGGGAGCCACAAAAGCTATTAAAATCTTGGTATTCTTCTGAAGCCAATAAGTAGTTGAATTTAAATTGTCCAGAAGCAGAGGTAAAATCAAATTCTATAGAGGTAGCATTTGTTGTATTTGTGCTGCCTAGAGCAGCTTCAATATCGGGGTCGGTGCCCCAACTAGAGTTACTTTCATTAAGAGGATTAGAAATAAAATTATTTCCTGCAGAAGATGCGTTCCCTGTAGTAAGAACGATACCACTTTCAAAAGGAAAGTTAGAGCTGCCTTTAGAAAAACTTCCAAAACTGGTTAGTCCAAATGGACTACCATTTACCGAAGAGCTTATGTTTGTGATTTCAACACAATTTTCTTCTAAATTCTCTAAAACTAGATTTTGTAAAGGGATGGTGTTATCTACAGTAATTTGTTGCGCGAATGCGAAGTTATTGTAAAGCCCAATAACAGCAAGCAGGTATAAATATTTAAACACTTTAGACGATTTGGTTGTCTTTAACATGAGACGAGATAAAGGTATTATCGTCTAAACTATAGATTAAAATAATGAAGCCCAAAAAAAACAAATGAATGGCATTAAAATACGTTGTCTAAGCATTTTGAGTATGAAATCACTTATAGAATTGCATTTCGCAATAATGGTAGCGCTGTGCACTGTGTTTATAAATCCCGCTTCTGTAATAATTTTAGGGTGATAAACATACAAATTCCAATCCAGGCCATTACAATGGCAATTTCATGGAAATGTACAGCATAATCATAAGCCAAATTAGCCCTGCTATCGGGAAATTTAAGCATTGCAATGCGTTGAAATGGTTGTTCTATGAGGTTGTACATAGATTCCAAGGGTAAAAACATTCGAATACTATCGGCTATTTCTGGTGAGATGTTCCAAGATAATATGCCATAAAACAACCATTCTCCAATAAAAAGGAGTAATAAAAACGCCAATGCAAAAGCAGAACGTTTAGTTAACATGGCTAGACAGAGGCATAAACTAAAAAAGCCAACAAGTTTTACAAAATAGGCGCCTAAAAATGGCAGCCCTTTAAGTATAACAGTACTTGATGTGGTATTTGAATAGTACAGGCCTAAGCATAAAGACATAAAACCAACAAGTAGAGTAGACAGTAATGAGAAGAAGAGTATAGCATAAAATTTAGAGAGGACAAACTCTTTTTTACTTAAGCCATCAATTAAATTTTGTTTTAGGGTTTTATTGCTATATTCTTGGCCAATCATACTTACTACAACAATAGCAAAGAAAAATTTAAAATAAGAAGCAAAAAATGTATTAAGATGCCATATAAGCGGGAAATCAAAGATACCTAGTTCGCCAAATTTTAATGTAAACAGACCAAAAACATTAATTTTAAGAGCTGCTAATAAGATTATAAAAAAAGGCAATGCTAGAGCGATAACAATAAGCATTTTGCTGGTCTTATTAAGCCATAGTTTTTGTAATTCTAATTGTAAGAGACGTAACATATGCGAGGTGTTTTATTTTGTATCTGTAAGTTGTAAAAATTGTTCTTCTAGGCTTGCTTTGCGTTGTACCAAATGTGTTAAGATGATCTCTTTTTCAAAAAGTGATTTATTAAACTCATGGGCTGTAAGTGGTGTTTTAAGAAAAGCTGTAATGAGGTCTTTGTCTACTTTAATGTGGCCAAAAGCAGGGTGGGTGTGTAATAGGTTTAATAAGTCTTCTTGTGCTTGGCTTTTTAGTTCAAAAAAGCCGTGGCTAGAAGTCATTTCATCTACACGTCCTGCATAAAGTTTAATCCCTTTTCTCAATACGACAACATGTGTGCATACTTTTTCTACCTCGTCTAAAAGGTGAGAGGCTAAAACTATAGTGGTGCCTCGATTAGCAATAGTTTTTATAATTTCTCTTATTTGATG
>CAZLTR010000019.1:15001-28742 GCA_964562415.1 uncultured Hyunsoonleella sp.
ATTCCTTGCGGATCTAAACCATTTGTAGGTTCGTCTAAGATGAGTATTTCTGGGTCGTTGAGTAGGGCAGAGGCTATAGCCAGACGCTGTTTCATACCTAGAGAAAAGGTACTGAACTTGCTTTTTTTACGCTCCAGTAAGCTTACAATTGCAAGTTTTTCTTCAATTTTAGAAGTATCAACTTGTTTTATTTTACATACCAGGCGAAGGTTGTCTTCGGCTGTCATATAAGGGTAAAAATTAGGACGCTCTATAATGGCACCTACTTTTTTAAGGGCATTATGTGTGCTGTAATTACCATTAAACCATTTAAAATCTCCAGAAGAGGTGTTAACAACGTTAAGCACCATGCCTAATGTTGTGGATTTTCCACTGCCATTAGGACCAAGAATACCATAAATATCTCCTTTATTAATGGTAAACGATAAATCGTTTACAGCAGTAAGCGGTCCAAATTTTTTAGTAAGGTTACGAATGGTAAGTATAGGTTCCACAGGTTTACAGGTTTTAAAATAGGTGAACGTTTGCCTCTAGCAATTGGTTTTTATTCTAGGACGTTATTCGTGTGTTTTAGTTACAGATTTGTAAAGAAAAGCTTAAATTTGAATTAAAAGCGCATGCCTTCCTAAAAAATAATTAAAAATTCGGGTTACTTTTCAAAATAACAACTCTTTTTGATGCTTAGTGCAGCTATGTTACTATTATATTAGCGTGTAAATGAATCAATAAAACCAGTTTAAACTGTACTATGGACGATTTAAAAATTTCTAAAAAAAAGCCTTCTTATCCTATTTCAAACAAATTAGATCGTTACCTCTCGGAGTATAATAGGAATATAGAAATACCTATTTTTTATGATGATTTGTTACGTTTTCAAGGCGCTGTTGAAGTTTATGATAAAGATGATAATGATACGCTCTGGGTACGTGTGTATTACAACGAGTTTGATAGAGAGGAAATTGATTTAGCATTAAAAAAAGTCTATGCCATTTTACACTCTGATGGTAATGAAAGTATTTTTCCTTTTTTAAGTGTGGATGCTATTGATTTTTGCACTTTTGGAAATTCAAAGCCTTTCAGGATAAAGGTGCGAAACATTTTAAACGATAACTTTGTTTATTTTTATATAAAAACCGCCGATGCTTCTCGTATTTATGGTTTAGAGTTAGAGCATATGTTGTCGCCCTATAACCTTAATTTTTTGGTAAGTAATACGACACTTATAGAAGAGCATATTGCAGGAATTCCAGGAGATGTATTTATGAAAGACATATTACCTACTTGTACTAAATCTGAAAAAGCACAAATAGCCAAAGAATTTGTAAAGTTTAACGAGCGTTGCATGATACGCCTTTTAGGAGATATGCGTTCTTATAATTATGTGATTGTACCGACTCATGATTTTGATCATGTAGTTTATAAAATTAGGGCAATAGATTTTGACCAACAATCGTATGAAGGTAAATTTAATATTTACAGGCCTCAATTTTTTAAAGAGAACTTAAAAATGGTAGAACTGGTATCGGGGTGTTTTCAAAAATTATCTATAGATCAGTATAAAATTGAAGAACGTTCCATTTTGGTAAAGCGAATGAAAAGTTTTCATGATCGCATAGACTTGTTATTAGCAGCTATGGTTAAGGACACCTTATCTACAGAGGCAAATATCAATACTTTAAAACTTAAGATTTTTGATTACACCTATGACCCTAAGTTTAAAAAATGCAATTCTATGGGGGCTATTTTAAAACATGCTTTAGAATTTCTAACGGATAATTACGAGAACGTTAACCCTTTAAATTTAAGGCAATAACGCTAAAAGCGGTAAAGATGATTTATACCGCTGTGTAGGCTTGTAAATGCAGGGGTGATTGCATAATTGTTTGATACTTAAGAACATTTAGTTCCAATTTTCATTAAAATCTAAATCTTCATAGTCATCAATGTCAACGCTATCGTCAAAAGCATCACCATCACCATCATCTTCAGCTTTAAAAATACGATCTGGAGCTGTATCTGGAACCTGTCCTTGTACAAACATGAGGTTAGGGTAGTCGTGTCCTTCTGCTTCCTCAACAATTTCTGCTAATTCTACGTAGAAGGTCCACATGCTTAAAAAGTCATAAATATAGATGAGCTTGGTTTGCGCTTCATGAACAACATCGCAAATTTCCGTTTCATACATCAGGCGAGCAGATCCATCATCACTTAAATCGAATAATGAAATTTCTTCGCCTTGTTCCCAGGCCTCATTACTAATATAGAACGAAGCCATTTCTGTACCATCAAATCCAAAAGACTGGGTAATGATATTATGTAAATCTTCTAGGTTGTCGGTTTCGCGAATTTCTAAATCACGAAAAACATCTTCTTCTGTATCATTGTCTAAAATGACTCTAAACCTGTATATCATAACAAAAAATTAAACTACAAAGATATGTTATTTTGATAGAATTTGTAGCGGATATTGCAAAATCTATAGGGGTTAAAAACCTTAGGATTTTAATGGTGTATTGCGTTGTAAAGTTTTTTAAATCTAAATGCAGGGAAAGTGTAAACACATTAAGTTAGCGCCTTTGTTTTGTTTTCTTTTGAACGAATGGCTGCTTTCTATTTTACGGCATAGGTTTAAAATACGATCTCTTGTTTACTTGCTAAAGCGATGCAGCGTAAATACCATAGTTGAAAGCAGTAAAAAAGCACCAATTTGATGTGCTACTCCCAACCACACAGGAACTTGTAGTACTAGTGTTAATACGCCTAATAAAAATTGAAGGCTAACACCTATTAAAAGAGCTGCAATCCCTTTGTTTTGAAGCTTGGTACGTATCAAATAGCGGCTTTTTTTCCAAATAAGAAATACAACTATAACGACAATATAGGCTAGTGTTCGGTGTACAAATTGAACCCCACTTTTACCTTCTACAAAGTTTTTATACACAGGTTGTTGTTCAATATAAACTGTTTCATGTATAAATTTGCCTTCATTCATCATAGGCCAATGGTTATGAATCCATCCAGCATCTAAACCAGCTACAAATGCGCCATACACAATTTGTAGTAATAGAACGATTAGACCAACTCGTACTAGATTTCTAAATTTAAGATCCCTATCTTTTGGGTTAGGAAATATTAAATCCAGAGCAACCCAAAAGGTGTAAGCAAAAGTGAGAAATGCAGTTGTAAGATGGGCCGCCAATCTATAATGGCTTACATCTGGTCGGTCTACTAAACCACTTTTAACCATATACCATCCTAAAAAACCTTGAAAACTACCCATAATTAAAAGTAGGCCAGCTTTTTTAATAGTTGATTTGCTAAGCTGTTTTGTTACCAAAAAGAATAGGAACGGAATGATAAATACAATACCAATAAAGCGCCCTAACACGCGATGAAGCCATTCCCAAAAATAAATGTCCTTAAAATCTTCAATTGAAAAATGGCTGTTAAGTTTTTGATATTCTGGGTATTGCTTATACAAATTGAAAGCCTCTTGCCATTCGGTATCATTCGTAGGTGGTATGGTTCCAGATATGAGTTTGTAATTGGATATGGAAAGTCCAGAATGGGTTAGTCGTGTAATGCCGCCCACAACAACCATTATAAAAATAAGGACACAACCTGTTAGTAACCAGTAAATAACGTGTTTATTGTCTTTTTTCATATTACATTTTTAGCATTTATTCAGCGATTTTTAATCCCAGTTGCTTTCCTTTTTCTAACATTAATTGGTAGGCAGCGTCATACTCGTTAGGAATATCGCCTTCAAGAATTGCTTCTTTAATAGCTTCTTTAATAGTGCCTATAGCACGAGATGGTTTAAGGTTAAAGGTTTTCATAATCTCTTCACCACTAACAGGGGGCTGAAAATTGCGAATTTGATCTCGTTCTTCAACCTCAATAATCTTTTCTCGAACTATTTTAAAATTGTTGTGATAGGTGGCAAATTTTTTAGGATTTTTTGTAGTGATGTCTGCCTCGCATAGGGTCATTAAATCATCTACATATTCTCCTGCATCGAATACCAAACGTCTTACAGCAGAGTCTGTGACTTCTTGTGCTAATACAATAGGTCGAGAACTCATAAATACCATTTTCTGTGTAAATTTCATCTTATCGTTTAGAGGCATTTTAAGACGTTTAAAAAGGCGGTACACCATTTTAGAACCTTCAAACTCGTGGCCATGAAACGTCCAACCTACTTTTTTGCTAAAACGTTTGGTTGGGGCTTTGCCAATATCATGTAATAAGGCAGCCCAGCGCAACCATAGATTATCGGTATGTTGGGCAATATTATCAACAACTTCTAAAGTATGATAAAAGTTGTCTTTATGGCGTTGTCCTTCTATCTCATCTATCCCTTTTAGTGCGGTTAATTCGGGTAATATTATCTTTAGAAGCCCTGTTTTTTCAAGCAATAAAAAGCCAACAGAGGGTTTGGGACTTTCTAAAATTTTATGCAACTCGGTAACAATACGTTCTTTGGTTATAATCTTTATCCGCTCTGCATTTCTGGTAATAGCGTTTAGACTTTCAGTTTCAATAGTAAAGTTGAGCTGTGTTGCAAACCGAACAGCACGCATCATGCGTAGGGGGTCATCACTATAGGTAATGTCTGGATTTAGAGGAGTACGTATTATTTTGCGTTCAAGATCTTCAATACCATTAAACGGGTCTAACAGATGTCCAAAATTTGAAGTTTCTAAATTTAATGCTAAGGCATTTATTGTAAAATCACGACGGTTTTGATCGTCTTGCAATGAGCCATGTTCTACTATTGGGTTTCTACTGTCTTCGGTATACGATTCTTTGCGTGCTCCTACAAATTCTATTTCTACATCATTATGACGTAACATTGCTGTGCCATATGTTTTAAATATTTGCACTTTAGGTTGTTTGGGTAAATGTTTAGCAACGTGTTGCGCTAATTCTATACCGCTTCCTACAGCAACCACATCTATATCTTTGGCATCCCCGCGTTGTAACAAATAATCTCTTACAAAGCCTCCTATTACGTAGCTTTCTAAATTAAGCTCTTGTGCAGATTTTGAGATGATTTTAAATATATCGTTTTGTAATGCGTCTTTGTAATTCATAAAAATGAAGGCTAAAAATTTAGATTTAAAGCGCTTTGTATTTGCTAAAAATTATAAATGCACCTCAAAAAGAGATCCATTTAAAAAAATCAATTTATTATGCAAATTTACGATATAGCGTACTTCTTTTAAAGAAGACTATTGTTTATTTTTAGAACAAATTTTCACTATATAAGCGTATTTAAATTATGAATTGATAAAGCATATTCACAATCCATTTTTTAAGACACATAGGTTATATGTTTACAGACAAAAATTTTTGAACGTATGTCATTTTTTTTTTCGTTAAAAAATAAAACCTTAACTACGGCTAAGCTTTATTTTTTGCCTTAGACTAGCGAAAAATAATGCAACATATGTATGCGAAATTCTTATTTATAAAACGTCTTAAACCCGTTTTACGTATTGGAACATTTATTACAGTTGTGACCTCCTTCACATACTAGCGTAAACTGCATTTTTCAGTTTTACCATAACGCTATTATGCTAAAATTGAGAAATACTAGGGTGTATTGAACGTCTCAGCTTCATGCCGACCTTCTAATGTAGAAAACAGATTAAAAAATAGGCTTTTAAAATTAATGAAATATGATATCTGTATTTTTTTTAAGCTATTTAGGTAAGATTTCTTGTTTAAGTTTTAGGGACAAATTTAGAGGGGCTTGTTGAATTAAAGCTTTAAAAACTGGCCTGTTTTTTCGTTTAAGAAGGGCACTAAAACAATATTTAATTCTAAGATAAGTAAGTAAAATATAGTAGGCCAAAAAACCATAGTGTTTTCTTATAACATATAGCAATGCTATTTTTAACTCTACTTTTAAATTAGACGATTTTGGTGTACTAGCTCCATGAAAATGGATAAAGGTCCCTTCTGGTACTAAAAATGCTAACTTGTTGTGTTTAAGTAAACGTTTACAGGTATCTGTTTCTTCGTAGTATAAAAAGATGTTGGTGTCGAAACCTCCAATTTTGTTAAAGTCTTGGGCAGAGAAAAACATAAAGCTCCCCGCTACGAACTGCGCTTGTTTTGGCGTTGTATACAGTGTTTTTCTTTTAGGGTATTTTTTAGGATTTATTTTTTCCAAAACCTTTCTACCTAAAATTTCACGACCTAAAGAGGCAAAATGATCAATTGTAGGTAATATTTTATTTGTATCTGTATAGGCTTGAGGCCCACAAACACCACAGTTTGGTGTGGCATCCATAAACTTCTTTAGGATACTTAAGCAGTCATTTTTTAGGATAACGTCATTATTTATAAATGCTAAATATGTTCCAGAAGCCTGCTGAGCTCCTATCATATTTCCAGCTCCAAATCCTGTATTAATTCTGCTCCTTATAAGTTTAATGTTTTTACTGTCTGTATATGCTTTTAAGTGTTTGTAATTGTCATATTTAGACGCATTGTCAACAATAATTAATTCATAAGACAATGTTTGGTCTGTATGTTTTAGGATAGAATCAATACAATCTATAGTATAAGAGGCTGTATTGTAATTAATAATTATTATAGAAACATCAAACATCATAGTTATAAATATTGTTGTATGCCTTTTTCAATACGGGTTATTTGCTTTTCGGTAGTGTTTTTTTCAATTATTTCGTTGATATGAATATGACTTTTATCTTGTTCATGATGATAGATATGGTAAGCTAGTCCTTTGTATTTTAATCTTTTACCCTTAACGCCAATGTTTAGTAAACGTTGTATCATTTCACTATCATCAATACCCCAACCAACTAGGGTTTCATTAAAACCGTTTATTTTTATAAAATCGTCTTTCCAAAAAGACATGTTACAGCCTCTTAATTTAGAAGATCTTTTGGTTTCTTGTTTCTTTAAGTTTGCCAATAAAGGCATACGAATAGTACGTCCTCTTTTTTTGATCCCTTTGGAGAGAAAATGAAATTTGATTTGTTTATTTTTAAATAGCGTAGACAGGTGATTTTTACTAATATTAACTCTACTGCCATAGAGAAATTGATTCTTTTTTGCTAAAGACAGATGATCTTTAATGAAATGCTTGTGCATAATAATATCGCCATCAATTTCTATAATATAGTCGTATTTAGAACGCGCAATGGCTTTGTTCATAATAGCAGGCTTCCTGTTTTTTTTATCTTCATGCCATACATGATGAAGCGGTACAGGAAATGTTTTCTGAAATTTTTCAATAAGCTGTTTAGTGGCTTCGGTAGATCCATCATCTGCAATAATAACTTCGTTAGGTAACACAGATTGATGCTTTACACTAAGTAATAGCAATTCTAGTGCTTCTGGCCAATTATAAGTTGGTGTAACTAAAGAACAGGTGGTGTTTTGTTGCATGGATTATTTATTTGAAAAGAAATTTTAGGGACTGTCCCAAGTTTTTCTTAAAAATGAAAAATGAAGATATGTTTTTTTGAGCTCTAATGTTAGAGACATTTTTTTGAATGGTATCGCCTTCTATGTATTCTAATTTTTTCCACGATTTACCATTTAGAGGGTGGAAATTTTTGTGGTCTTTATAATTTTGTTTGGTGATTGATTTCCAAAATGAAAAGTAAGTGTCTACATCAAAATCTTCGTTATGCCCCCAGTTTTTTAATTTTAAATACAAATCGTTTGCTGTCCTTCCCCAAGATTGGTGTATAAAATAAAAAGGAACATATAGTTTTTGTTGGTTTTTACATTTTCTTCCCATGGTAAATTCTGGGTGATTAGAACCAGAGTTGAACATGCTAAAGTCTGAAATGCAAAGGACACCGTCATCAAATACTTTAAATAGGTCTACAGAAGGAATACAAATTTGGTATTTCTTAGATGATGTTAGCTTTTTTTCATGTTGCTTAAGGTAGTGTACCAACCCCTTAAAATTAACATGGTACTCATCCACATCTATTTGAAGACATAGGCCTTTGCCCATCTTTTTGGCAAGCATATTGCGTTCTCGGGTTTCATTCTGCATTGTGGTGAGGGTCGGGTCATAAAAATTATCCTCATAGATTGAAATTTTGTGGTCTTTGTCAAAATTAGAGACCCAATCGAAGAATTCTTTAGGAATATCAATGGTATTTCCAGCCCAGGTATTTCTATTTTCATCTAAAGCCAAAACTATAGAGTCACAGTATTTGTATACAAGGGGAAGTGACTGTTTTAGTAATTCGTAATCGTAAGATAGCAAAAAGCCCACATTTATATCCATGCTGCTAAAGTAAGTGTATTTTATAAGAAATCACAAGCCAAATCCTGTCTTAAATACTGCTAAATAGTTACCAGATAAATTAATTTAGGGGAGTGCCATCTAACACTTGTTCGTATTTTTCTATGTAGTTTAAAGCCATCGTTTTAGAATTGAATTTATCTACCACATAGTTTCTACAGGTCTTAGGAGCATACGTCTTAGATGAAACCGCATGGATCAATGCTTCGACGCTGTTATTAACAAAACCTACATCTTCATTTACAAGTTCGGGTAAGGCGCCAAAGGCGGTGCCAAAAACTGGTGCCCCAGCATACATGCTCTCTATTATAGCTAAACCAAAAGGTTCATGCCATTTAATGGGAAAAATTAGACCTTTAGATTTTTTCATGACTTCCATTTTAGTCGTATCGTTAACCATACCATGATACTTAATAAATGGATGAGCTTTGTAATATGTCCCTGATTTTAAATTTTTAAAATTCCATTTTTCACCTCCTAAGACATTTAGCGTATTCTTGGATTTTACTGCGATTTTGGCGGCATCTTTAAGGTTTTTTGCGCTCCATGTCGCTTTCCCTAAAAAATGAAAATAGGAACGTTTCTCATTTAAGGTAACATTTTTATAGTTGTTCCAGTCGAGTCCATTGTAGACATATGTATTTCTATCATGCCGTTTGGCGTGGTTTTGGGAAATACAGATCATATTTTTTAGTGGTTTAAAATCTTTACTGGCATTACCATGTAATGTAAATACTGAAGGTAAATTAATGTCTTCTATGTTTTCTACAGAATGAGAGTGTATGATGTCGAAATTAAGAGGTATCTGTGCTTTTATAGGCTTAGTAGAATCGAAATGTATGATATTAGCGAAGTCACAAAAAGATCCTTTTTGTACTAAAAAAGTTATTTTATGCCCCAGTTGCGTTAATGATTTTCCTAAATCCCAAATAACACGTTCTGTCCCGCCATAATTAATGACTGGAATTTGTGAAGAGGTGGCTATAATTAGAATATTCATAAATAAAAAATTATAGTCAAAAGTACTTTTTTTAATCTAATCTATTTTACTTTTGTTTTTTTTGTGAAAAAGTTTTATTGTAATTTGAAAACACAACTAATTGAAGAAAACACATAAAATAAACACCCTATATCAATCTTATGAATCTGATATAGATATGATTATATCTAATTTTAACACTAGTGGTGTTGTTTTTGGAAAGCAGGATAGAAATACTCTTAAACTTTTCAATCTTCAAGAGGACACTTTAAATGTAAAATCATTTAGAGCGCCTAATCTGTTAAATAAAATAGTGTACCGTTTTTTTAGGAAGAGTAAAGCGCAACGTTCTTTCGAATATGCCGAAAAATTATTAGAACTAGGTGTTTTAACTCCTAAACCAATAGCGTATTATGAGTTTAGTAGTCCTGTTTTTTTTAATAAGAGTTTTTATGTAAGTGAACATTTAGAATGTGATTTTACCTACAGGGAGCTTACTACAAACTTAGACATGGAAAATCACGAGATTATTTTAAGAGCTTTTACAAGGTTTACTTACCAATTGCATGAAAAAGGTGTTCATTTTTTAGACCATTCACCAGGGAATACTTTGATAAAAGAAACCAAAAGCGGTTATGACTTTTATTTGGTCGATTTAAATAGAATGGAATTTGGAGTTTTGGACTTAGAAACAAGACTAAAAAACTTTGCTAAACTTACAATTCATAAACCTATGATTCGAATTATGAGTGATGAATATGCAAAATGTACAGGTGAAAATGCAAAAGAAATATTCGATATAATGTGGCAAAACACACGTGATTTCCAAGATAAATTTTACAGAAAAATAAGATTTAAAAAACGCATCTTTTTTTGGAAAAAGAAGTACAAGAATCGTATAAGTAAATCTCCTATATAGTTGTAATAAGAGTTAAAGCTATTTGTTTTCTAATTTAACAGAGTGCATTTCTTTGAGTTTTTTGTAGCGGTACCAAACGCCATAAGCCGTTAAATAACAAATATTAAACCCGTTTTTTCCATCTAAAATACCTAGCCTTATAATGTAGTTTTTTAAAAATCGGTACACGGGTCTAAATGTAAAATGCAAAATATTAGCTTTTTTACCTTTATGATACAATTCTTTCGCTTTTAAAGTGGCATAGTACTCCATTTTATCTTTATATTTTTTATTGCTAGTAAAGCAATAATGCTGCATAAAGTTTTTTAATATGGCACTTTTACCTATAGTAAAAAGGTTTTCATGTACAATTTTATCTTTTATGTAATGTGCATGGCCTTTTTTAAATACACGATAAGTTGTATCAGATTGCAAGCCACTGAATCGTATGGGTTTTTTGTTAAAATAAAAGCGACGCTTAAACATGTAAGCAATAATATCATTATTGGTTTGTAAAGCTTCAAATAATTCTGTTTTCAAATTATCGGGAATACGTTCGTCGGCATCTATAAACATTATCCATTCGAAATTGGCTTGATCTATAGCAAAATTACGTTGGTCTGCAAAGTTTTTAAAAGGTCTAGAGATAAACTTAACTTCAGGGAATTGTTGTAATAGCTTGGGGGTATTATCTGTGCTTTTTCCGTCTACAACTATAATTTCATCAGCAAATTTTATATTGTTAATAACATCAACAATATGCTGTTCTTCATTATAAGTAATAAGCAAAGCAGATATCTTAGGGTGTCTTTTATTCAAGAAAGATCAATTAATATTTATGCAAAAATACTTATTTTTGACCTAATGAAGCATATAAATATTTCAGTAATTATTAGTACTTATAATAGCCCAGAATGGTTAGAAAAAGTGCTTTGGAGCTACAATTTTCAATCGTATAAAGATTTTGAAGTTGTAATTGCAGATGATGGGTCTGGAGAAGCGACTAGAGAGGTTATAGAACTCATGAAAACAAAGGTTGATTATCCCATTCAGCATGTATGGCATCCAGACAAAGGGTTTCAAAAAACAATTATTTTGAATAAGGCCACACTGGCTTCGAAAGCAGATTATTTGTTGTACACAGATGGCGATTGTATTGCAAGAAACGATTTTTTACAGGTGCATTACGAAAGGCGACAAGTTGGTGCATTTTTATCTGGGGGCTATTTTAAATTGCCCAGAACTATAAGTAATTTAATTGTTAAAGATGATATTGTTTCGCAACGTTGTTTCGATATTGAGTGGTTAAAATCTAAAGGGTTAAAATCGTCTTTTAAAACGTATAAAATTACATCTAACGGGGTTGTCGCTTTATTATTAAATACCTTTACGCCTACTAAAGCGACATGGAATGGTCATAATGTATCTGGATGGCGCGAAGACATTATAAATGCAAATGGGTATGATGAACGTATGCAATATGGTGGTGAAGATAGAGAATTAGGTGAACGCTTACGAAATGCAGGAGTTAAAGGAAAACAAATACGATATTCGGCAATTTGTTTGCATTTAGATCATGATAGGGGGTATGTTAAACCAGAGATGTTAGAAAAAAATAGGCAGATTAGAGCTTCTACAAGAGAAAATAAGACGCGTAGAACACTTTATGGTATTATAAAATAGAGTCTAAATAGTTCTTTAATTTAGGTATGATAAGTTCTGGCAAGAACTTATCATAAAATGTTGCATAATCCTCTTTTGTGAGTTTGGGAGACTTGCCGTTATATAACTCAGGTTTAATGTCTATAAGATGTATGGAATCGTTGGTGGTACCATTATCGTACATATTCCAAGCTTCTTTTATAATCCAAGGCGAGAAAATAGCAAATGTTGGTTTTTTTATAGCTTTTGCCATATTTATAGCCCCTCCTTCATTACCTATTAGGGCTGTACAGTGAGATGTAATTGCTATAAATTCTCTAAGCGATTTGCCAAAAATATCTAATCGTATTTTTTTTTGTGTAGATGTATTACAAATGTTATAGATGTGTTTAACATCCTTAAGTTGATTCGGCATGTAATTAAATAACATACAACAGTTTACCTTAGATGCAATACAGTCTATAAGTTTGGCCATATACTCTGGAGGATATGTTTTTTTTATAGAGCTTCCTAAAATACTAATCATAAAAATAGGAGTGTCTAAATTAACACCGTTTTCTAATAGCAAATTTTTCGCATTATTTATTTCTGTTGCAGTAAGATAAATTTGAGGCTTAACAGGTTTAATATCGTATTTTGCAAGAGGTGCTAAAAGTTTTAGTCTATTTTCTACAGCCCATCCTGTTTTAGTATTCGAAAAGTCTTCTTTAAATGTTTTAGAATATATAAAAGTAGAGTACCATTTGTATTTGGAAAACCTATGTTGAGCACCAGAAAACAGTGTTATCATATTGCTCGATAATTTAGAATATACGTCTATAACAATATCGTATTTTTCTTTTCTAATCGCCTTTACAAATTTAAAAAACAGATGATTTTTTTTCTCTATATCGGGTGTTATAAAATGAAATTCATCTATATCTGGATGGTGTTTTACAACGGGGTAGGTATGCGAATTAATAAGGTAATGTAACTTAGCATTTGGATATAATTCTCTTAGGATAGAGAATAAAATACCAGAGGTTAAAACATCTCCAATCATTTTTTGTTGAATTATTAAAATCTTTATATCCAAATTTATAACTTTTATATCGTATGATTTGCAAACAAAAACGTCATATCAATTCTGCTTCTACTTCACAATACCCTTGTTAAAATTTAAACAATAACTCAGGTTATTCTTTAAAATGTTGCTTCGACTCATATAAAAATTAAATGAGTTTTTTTATCCGTTAACAGAATAATTTTGCGACTTGATATTATGTATTAGAAAATTTATTCCTGCTTGAAATTATTTCAAACGCTAGGCTCGTTTTTCACAGTTTCAAATTTACCCATAGCGGTCAATGTAGTTTAAAACATAAGTGTTTTTAACATTCTAAACGTTTTTTTAACACGTCATTTAGGATTAAATAAAAAATTCCAAATTCCAAAGTTATAAGCGTTTAAGGAATTTGGAATTTAATAAATTTAGCCTATTTAAACGGCTACACTATGTTCTCTTAAAGCATCATTAAGAGAGGTTTTTTTATTTGTACTTTCTTTACGTTTACCGATGATTAAAGCACAAGGTACATTGTAACTTCCAGAAGGAAATTCTTTAGCGTAACTACCCGGGATCACAACAGATCTTGCAGGAACTACTCCCTTATATTCTTTAGGCGTATCTCCAGTAACATCTATAATTTTTGTACTCATAGTTAATACGACACCAGCACCTAAAACGGCCTCGGTTTCTACTTTAACGCCTTCAACAACAATACAACGAGACCCTATAAAGGCATTATCTTCTATAATAACAGGAGCTGCTTGTAGAGGCTCTAATACTCCACCAATACCTACGCCGCCTGATAAATGAACATTTTTACCAATTTGTGCACAGCTACCTACTGTTGCCCAA
>CAZLTR010000020.1:0-28585 GCA_964562415.1 uncultured Hyunsoonleella sp.
AGCCTTAGCAACTTTAGTGGTTAACAAATTAAGAGGAGGTCTTAAAATTGCTGCTGTAAAAGCACCAGGATTTGGAGACAGACGCAAAGCGATGTTAGAAGATATTGCTATTTTAACAGGCGGTACTGTTATTTCTGAAGAAAGAGGCTTTACTTTAGAAAACGCAGACCTAACCATGTTAGGAAGTGCAGAAACTGTTACTGTAGATAAAGATAATACTACTGTAGTAAATGGTGCTGGAGATGCCGATACCATTAAAGCTAGAGTGAACCAGATTAAAGCGCAAATAGAAACGACAACATCTGATTATGACAAAGAGAAGCTGCAAGAGCGTTTGGCTAAATTAGCAGGAGGTGTTGCTGTACTTTACGTTGGTGCTGCTTCTGAAGTAGAAATGAAAGAGAAAAAAGACCGTGTTGATGATGCATTACACGCTACAAGAGCTGCTGTAGAAGAAGGTATTGTTGCTGGTGGTGGTGTCGCTTTAGTTAGAGCGAAAGCCATTTTATCAAAATTAACAACAGACAACTTAGATGAAACTACAGGTGTTCAAATTGTAAATAAAGCCATTGAATCTCCATTAAGAACTATTGTTGAAAATGCAGGAGGCGAAGGTTCTGTTGTAATCAACAAAGTACTCGAAGGGAAGAAAGACTTTGGTTACGATGCAAATTCTGAAACGTATGTAGACATGCTTATAGCTGGTATTATAGATCCTAAGAAAGTAACACGTATCGCATTAGAAAATGCGGCTTCTGTTGCTGGTATGATCTTAACTACAGAATGTGCTTTAATAGACATTAAAGAAGATGCGCCTGCTATGCCTCCAATGGGTGGCGGTGGTATGCCTGGTATGATGTAATATCATAACGCTTCTAATTATAAAAAGCCGCTATAAAACTTAAGTTTTATAGCGGCTTTTTTAATACTATAACGCAAAGCTATACACTTAGAGCGTGGGCGTTGTAGACGGTGTTCCTTCTACTAAAACAAACCTTAACGTTAGAGGTTGGTCTTGTAAACTAGAAAATATATTAACAACACCTGGTGCAATAGATGTAGTTTCTAAAACAATAATAGAACTAAAAGTTGTTCCTGTTGGGGTAGACACCTCTTCTACAAAAGAAACAGGAAATACCGTCCATTCGGTTTCACTTGAAGCCACATAGGCTTGTACAAAACCGTTATTTGCTATGGCTGCAGTAAGCTCTGGAACACTGATAGCGTTTGGCCCTGCAACAATATTTACATCTTCTATAACAACAGAAATAACGTTAGCATTACCGTCACGTCCATCTGCACCTACAGGGCCCTGTTCCCCTTGAGGGCCTTGTTCGCCATCCATACCGTCTTCTGTAGAACAGGATACACTTAACACAAGTGCAAACAAGAATAAAACATACTTTAATTGAGATGTTATTCGTTTCATCATAATTTTTTTAAATTTAGTTAATGCACTAAAGATAAATTATTTTGGATAAGGTTCTCTAGGGTAAGGCTATAATTCCTGCAATTTCGAATCATTTAAACATTAAAAACTAGCCCTAAACGTGTTTTTACAACTAGAAGAATAAAATCGCTAAGCTGCGCAAACCATATCTTAGGCTTTAAAATTAGTATTTATGTTATTTTATACCGATGCACATATGCTTTTAGCTACAATAAATGCCCCCGTCCATGCATTTTGAAAGTTAAAGCCTCCTGTAATCGCATCTACGTTTAACACCTCTCCAGCAAAATACATGTTAGGGATATACTTACTTTCAAAAGTTTTAAAGTTCACTTCTTTAAGTTGTAGACCTCCAGCAGTTACAAATTCGTCTTTAAACGTGCTTTTACCCGTAACGCTAAAAACGGCTTGTGTAAGTTCTTTTGCTAAGCCTTCTAGTTGCTGCTTATTCACATCTGCCCATCGGGTTTCTTCCTTTATTCCTGAAGCCAATACCAATTGATGCCACAAACGTTTAGGAAGTTGCTGGCATGCTGTCGATTTATAAACTGTTTTCTTTGCCAAACTCTGCTTAAACGTTTTAAGTTCTATCAGGCACTCGCCAAACGTCTTCTTAATAAAATTAATTTCAATATCGAATTTATAATCGCGTTGTGCCAATTCTAGCGCACCAAAAGCAGACAGCTTTAATATAGATGGTGCACTTAGCCCCCAGTGTGTAATAAGTAAAGGGCCCTCACTCCACAAATCTGTCCCTAACACCGAGACACTAACATCTTGAACCACGACACCTGGTATGGTTTTAATACGGGCATCTTCTATATGAAAGGTAAACAAAGAAGGTACTGGTGCACTAACATGATGCCCTAAATTGGTTAGCATTTGCCACATTTTAGGATTGCTTCCTGTGGCCACCACTATCTTTTTAGCCTTAAATAGGCCTTGAGTAGTTGTTATTGTAAAACAATGGTTAGGAGACTGTTCTATACCCCTTACCGCATGATTATAGTACAAGGCAACTTGATGCTGTTTCGCTTCATTTAAAAAACAATCTATAATGGTTTGAGAACTGTTAGATACAGGAAACATGCGGCCATCATCCTCTATTTTTAAAGCAACACCACGCGCTTCAAACCAAGCTATGGTATCTCCTTTCATAAATTGATGAAAAGGCCCTAAAAGTTCTTTTGATCCTCTAGGGTAATTCCGAATTAATTCTGAAGGGATAAACTCTGCATGTGTCACATTACAACGTCCACCCCCAGAAATCTTCACCTTTGTGAGGCCTTCTTTGCCCCGTTCTAATATGGCAACTTCAAGGTCTGGACGCTGGGCCGCTATATTAATTGCTGCAAAAAAACCCGCAGCACCACCGCCTATAATTATGACGTCTTTAGAAATCATATTCTATCTGGATAATCTGATATAATCCCAGACACCCCATAAGATTCTATGCGCGCTAAAGGTTTTAAATTGTTTACTGTATAAGCAAACACTTTAAACTCTTCTTTTAATTCCTCTACAATTTCTTCTGTTAACATCGTATAATCAATGTGTAACGACACCGCATTAATGGTCTTAGCAAAGGCCTTAGCACGTCCCAAATTAATATCGGTTAAAACGCCTAAAGGAATATTTGTATTGATATCGTAAACTGTTTGCAATAAATCTTCTTGAAAACTAGACACTATAAAATTACTGTAATCCCATCCTTTTTTCTCTACATAAAATGTAATGATCCTTGCAGCTTCTTTAGCTGTATCTTGTCCTTTTAATTCTATATTTAACAAACATTTATTATCCACAAAGGCTAAAACTTGTGCGAGCGTGGGAATTTCAAAATTCCCTCTTGTCTTTAGTTTCTTTAACTCTCTAAATGGCATCTTTGCAATTTCTCCGCTACCATCTGTCATACGATCTACAGTAAAATCATGAAACACGACTAACTCTCCAGAAGCACATCTATGTACATCTATTTCAATTCCATCTACGCCCAATTGGATCGCCTTTTCAATAGATGCTAATGTGTTTTCTGCTACATGTCCTTTTGCCCCTCTATGGCCAATCTTCAACATACTTTTTTTATTTTTATTAATTTATTGGTCTAATTAAACCTTCTTGTGCAACGGTAGCAATAAGCGTTCCTTCTCGTGTAAATATGTGGCCTCTTGCTAAACCTCTGGCATTAGAAGTATTAGGCGATTCCATAGCATACAATAACCAATCTGTATAATCGAAATCTCTAAAATACCACATCGCGTGGTCTAAACTAGCAGTTTGCGTATTTCCCCAGTTTGCTTTACTCGCATGCGGGTTTAACGTTGCTACTAAAATGTTATAATCTGAAATATATGTTAATATTTGTTGCTTTGTTGCTAAATCTAAACCTTTAACATTTCCCTTTAATTTAAACCATACGTTATGATACGGGGGGATATCTTTAGGAGCTAACGGATTTGCAATTGCAGTAGGTTTAAATTCTATAGGGCGTTTAATTTCTAAAAAAGCACTTAAACTTTTAGGAAGCGCCTCTCCAAAGGTGTCGCGCATATCTGTCCAACTTTGTAGACTTTCTGGAGCTGTTATATGTTTAGGACATGCCACTTGATGCTCATAGCCAGATTCCTCTTTATGAAAAGAGGCAGACAAAATAAAAATTGTAGTCTCCTTTTGCTGGGCTGTAACACGTCTTACCGAAAAACTCCCCCCATCTCTAACATTACTTACCTTATATGTAATAGGAGTTTCTAAATCTCCAGCTTCTAAAAAATACGAATGCATAGAGTGCAGCCGTCTGTTATTGGTTATTGTTCTGCTTGCCGCATTAAGAGCCTGAGCCAGAACCTGTCCCCCAAAAACAACTGGACTCCCCACAGTTTTACTTACCCCGTTAAACTCTTGGTCATTAATTTTATCTAGTACTAGTAAGTTTAGCAAATCATCAACAGTGGTCATAACATCATTATTTTAGGATTTAAAACTATAGGCTATAAATCTTATCAATTTCTGTTTTTATAAATAGTTTAAGATTTATAATTTTAGTTTGGCTTATAAAGTTTATATCTTAGTTTAGTATGGTTGTTACTTTTAACAACAGTTAAAATTTCCTACTAAAATACAATTCATGTATCATTTCAAAAAGCTTATTTTACTCTTATTTTTAATTACTTCATGCCATCCAGGGCGACTTAAAACTATTGCCTCCATTCCTAATAACTTAAAAGAAACCTCAGCAATAGAAAAGGTGGCACACTCTAATCTATTGTGGACTATTGAAGATTCTGGAAACAAAAATAACATTTACGGCTTAGACTTAAGCGGTAAGGTGGTAAAAGATATCGACATTGACAATGCAAACAACGAAGATTGGGAGGATTTAACCTCTGATACATCTGGCAATCTTTACATTGGCGACTTTGGCAACAATAATGGCAAACGCAAGTTGTTTACTATTTATAAAGTCTCTAATTTAGAGACTGATAAAACTGATGCCCAACGCATTGATTTTAAGCTTCCCAAAAAGGCAAAATCTGAAGACTTTGAAGCTTTTTTCCTTTATAAATCTCAGTTTTATATTTTTAGTAAAGCCAGCACATCTATAAAATTACTAAAAGTCCCTAACGAAGTAGGCACACATACAGCAACTTACATTACCAAAATCTCACTAAAAGAAAAACACTCTAAAGTTACTGCTGCTGCCATAAGCCCAGATGGCAAAACTGTAGTATTGCTCAATCATGACAAACTTTTAAAAATCAGTAATTTTACCGAAGACTATTTTTTCGAAGGACATTTCGAAATTTTATATTTTGATCATAAATCACAAAAAGAAGGGGTATGTTTTAAAGACAATACTACGGTTTATATCACTGATGAAAAAACAAAAAATGAGGGCGGACTTCTATATGAGTTCGCCCTGTAAGTTTAGCTGTTGTATACTAAAATGAGACACTTTAGCAAAAAGTGACCTCTTTTCTAAAAACTAAGTCCAAAGCCAAAGGATACGCGCAAGCCTTCGGTACTATTAAAGAAATTGAATGTTCCTGAAACACTTTCGGCGGCCGACACCCAAAACCCGCCACCATAATCGTTGTGCCAACGTTTAGACGGATCTTCGCTCACCCAAACTCTACCAACATCGCCACCTGCAAAAACACCTAACTGTAAAGGCAATGTTTTTGTTTTAAAAGACAGAAAACTATAACGCAAGTCTGCACTAGATACCAACGAATTACGACCTGTAAAACGCTCTGTACGAAATCCTCTTAAGCCATTTCTACCGCCGATATTGGCGGCTTGATAAAATAAGAAATCGTCTCCTACTCGTATTTGCGTACGTACATCTGTTTTTAAAACTAGTCTTTTGTTTTTAGAAAGCGCATTGTAAAATCCTAAATTAGAGTTTAGATACCCAAAGGTATTTTCTAAAGCTTCTAGTTCTGATTTTGCGCCAAGTTGTACCATAAATGTCATGCCGTTTTTAGGGTTAATTTTATCATCAAAACTCGCATAGTTAAACTGGCCTTCTAAAGCACCAAAATAACGTCTATCATAAAACCCATTGTTGGTTTCAGGATCAAAAACCTGAGTGACAAAACGGTCGTCTGTAGCATTCAATTCAATACCTTCTAAAACAGCTTGAATACCGTAATCACTACCAAAATCTCCTTTTTTCAAAATACCTGCCTTTACAGAAGCTATACTGGTTTTTACGCGATTGAAATCCAAATCTAAGTCGTCGTCATTATTTACGGTTTCATTTCCAAACCCAAAGAAGTTATTGGTGAAATTTGAAGACGTAAACTGCCCGCCAACGTGCAAATTCCAAGTGTTAAGCACATTTGCAAATTCGCCATCGTATGTTAATGAAAACCCTTGAGTAGCAAAAAAATAACCGCCTTTAAATCTATGTTGACGTGAAAACGGATTTCGTTGAAATCCTTTAGTAGTCGCCGTGTAAGACAAGCCTAAAGAAACCCCATCATCTGGATTGAAACCAATCGCTGGCGTGATTAAACTTCCTCTTGTAATATTTTTATTAAAATCGAATAAATTAAGTGTATAAATATCTGTTAATCGCACCTTAGCGCCATTATTTTCCTTTATGGTATTAGGTTTACTTTTATGATCGTATACTTTAATACGTCTTCCCGTTTTAAGAAGGTAGGTATCATTGTCTTGCCCTCCAATAAGTCTAATAAAAATAGGATTGTTTGCTTTGCCTTTAACCTCAAAGACATCTTCATCGTCTAAGCCATAAATCCATAGCTCTTTAGTAATATCGCGATGAAATGTTTTATCTACCAATACATCGGTTTTCTCTCCTCCTTTAATTCTCGAAATCTTTACATGGGTAGTTTTATCTCCTGTTCGCGTTATTTCTATATAGTCGTCTTTATCTGTACCTGTTAACACTACCAAACTGTTTAAATGGTCATGATAACGCGTTGCAATATCTTGTAAGTTACCTCTTCTGGCCTTTAATTTTTGCTTAATTGCATCTAGAGTCTCATCTTGAACTTCTGGTGGAACCTTTAAAAAAGCTTCATCTATCACAGCATCTGTAATATGAGTTTGGAGGAATTTGGCATGCTTTAACCATATGGCCTTATCGGCTTGTTGTAGCATAACGCGATCTAACTTAATCCCAGCAGCATTCATCCACTTGATATGCTCTAAATTTTCATCGTAAACTTGTAGCTGGCGTGTCGCCCCCGAAATAGTTCGTACCACATCTAAAAGTGCCCCATCAAAATTAGAAAACACCTGATCGCGATCTCTTGGAATGGGACGGTAATATTTATCGCCATTTGCTTTATCAAACTGTGCCCAACGCCACTGGTCTTGATGGCGGTCCCAATCGCCCACCAACATATCAAATAGGCGTGCACGTACAAAGGCATCTTCGTCTATTTTATATTTTTCATCTTTTCTAATTTTTTCTATAATATCATGCGTACTCTCGATATCATCGGCATAACCAAAGTTTTTATCATTACTGTAATTAGACTCGGGGCGCTCTTCAATCATATACAATTCGCCTCCATATTCTGCATTAAAATCTCCCAAATGTTTATGCTTCGGAATGAAATACAATTTGGGGTTGGTATGAAATACCTCTGCTGCATCTGATAAATCTGGAACCACTTTAAACGCATAAGGATGTGCTGCCGTATAGAAATCTAAAACCAATTCTTCCACAGCGGTTTGTTCGAACTCATCTTGGATATAATTTTCTTTAAACAAAACAGTTTGTAGATATTGCGTGGCACTTTTTCTCAAGGCTCGCATATTTAATTCACGTCCAGATTTGGTTTTTAAACGCAAGGACCGTGTTTGGTGTCCTCCTCCTTTTCTCACAATCTCTAAGCCACCATAAAGCGTATCTAAAGTTGCTACTTTTGCTTTTATTTTAGTACTGTATATATCGCGGTAATGTTTTCCCCAAACCGACTCGAAAAATCCAGAAACATCAGTTTCTTCTTTAGAATATATTGACACCTCTACCTCTTGCGGAAACTCATCTGGCAAGCCAGAGACATCAAACGTTTCTCGGGGCTTAAAAACTTCTTTGGTATACATTAATTGCGGTGTATTATTCTCTTGTGCACCGTAGTACCGTACCCAAGTGCTTCCATCTTTAAAAACAGTAAGTTCTGCAAAACCTTGCGCTCCAGAAGAAAACAATCCGTTATTTCCTAAAGCCGCATAAGATTCTTTAGCTCCAGAACCTGATACAATTTGCTTAATGCCGTCTTGCTCTACATACTGTAAGGTATGCTCGTGTCCTGATACAAAAACAATATTATCGGCATCTAAAGTCATGGTTTCTAAACGCTTCATCAACGTATTGTAACGCTCATTATAACGGTCTTGAATAGACACGCCTCCCTGGGTTCTTAATTGGGTAATAAATGATGCTATTACAGGTAAAGGCAACTTATTTTGAAATGGAAACAAATGCTTCTTTAAAGCATACTTACCGCCATGAACGCCATTGGTAAGCATAGGGTGGTGCATGGCAACCACTGTTGTTTTATTTTGGGCTTTTTTTAATACGCCTTCTAATTCTTCAAAAAAACGTTCTCGTGTTTTAATTTCACAGCCATCATTAATTGTAGGATGGTCGTCCCACTGCTCTAAATACCATTGGGTGTCTATTACAACAAGCTGCACCGTATCGCTCACATCTATACTTTCTAAAGGACAGCCATTTTCGGGTTGAAAGGTGTTTTTACCTACCAACTTTTCGATATACTTTTCTTGACGTTTCACACCTTCAACACCATTGGCATACCAATCGTGATTGCCAGGTATAAAGACGGCTTTCCCCTTAAAATTTGCAATAGCTTGAGCTTGAGCTTGCAGGGCGTTTTCAGCCTCTGCTCTATTTTTAGCGTCTTTTTTAGGTAATCCAGCAGGATAGATATTATCCCCTAAAAAAATAGCGTAATCATCTTCAGTTGCCTTACCTTCTAAATGCTTTTGTAATACTGTTAAAGCCTTAGACATGCCGCCTTCTGGAGACGTCCCCGCATCGCCTATTAAATAAAAGGTTTTTGCAATGGCTTTGTTAGGGAATTGAATACTGTCATGCGCTTCGTTTGCATATTGTGGCGCATAAGTCGCGCAAGCACTGCCCAAAAAAATAAGACTAATGCTAATAATACGTTTAAAAATGGTCATAGTTAGGTCTTTATAACCGCAAAAATACAATTTTCAGAAAGCTAAACATTATGCTTATAAGTTAATAATTAATACGTGTGTATTTTAGCTCAAAAAAAACACTAAAAACTGTAGTATGAATTTGTAATGTGGCATTTACTTTTTATTATTTCTCACTCTTGCCGCCATTCGTTAAAAACGAGTGGTAGCTGTTACTTTGATAACTTTGCGGCAGCTGGGGACTAACTGTAACGGCACAGACTAAAAGTCTGCGCTATCACGTTTGTTTATATTTATTGTCCGAGCGATCGGGTGTTAGATTCTAGCATACCACCTGCCGATGCTCTAAAAGCTATTGCTGATGCGCTTGGTGTATCTGCTGATACTTTATTAAGCGATGATACTGTAGCTATTAAAGATAAAGCGTTGCTTAAACGTTTTGAAGCTATACAAGATATGAATGAAGAAGATAAAGCCATGGTCGTTAAATTTCTTGACCTTGCTATTAGAGATGCGCTTGCTAAAAAAGCATACGCATAAAAAAACCACACTACTATAATGTAATGTGGCTTTCTATTATTATCTCTTAACTGTAACGGCACAGACTAAAAGTCTGCGCTATCACGTTTGTCTTTATTTATTGTCCGAGCCATCGGGAGTATTTCCTGCTTTTTCTCAATGCTAGAATTGAAAAATTAGGAGAAACTATATCAATATAATAATCATCCTTTTTATTTTTGCTAAACCTTTTTCTATTTATTTTCTTATCAATATTGTAAATATCATAAATCAAATAGTCTTGTCTAAGCCAAGATTTTTTAATACTCAATTCATAATTATATTTTTTTTGATAAGGACTTGTTTGATAATATTTGAACTTCAAAATAAACTTCTCTTTTGCATTCTTTAGGAGAAAGTCATAATCATTTTTTTTGAAACAAAATCTTCCTACTTGGTATGTTATAGGTATACTATCTCTTTTGCTCTTCCGTGACTCAAAGACAATATATTCATTACTAATTTCACTACTTCTTACAATATTATCATCAATTTTAATTAAAAACCAAGAATTATCACAACTCTCTTGACAAAATGAAAATAATCCTAAGAAACTAGTTGATACAAAAATTAAAATACTTTTCATATAAAAATTATTTTAGTATTTTTTGAGCGGCTTTAGATTTTAGTGAAAGATTAATATTTCCTACTTTATCAAAAAAGACAACTCCATTATCAGGTTTATGTAAAATTACTCCTCCACTCCCTGACTGTGATGCGGTTGTTATACCTAATCTCCCAACTATAACATTCTGATTATAATTAGGAAATATGTTTTTTAAATCATGACTTGCACTTGGAGATTTAGCATCAAAAGACTTTACATTACCTCCTGAAACTTCTGCTTCTGTGGGATGCGAATGTATTGATACATCTCCTTCTTCTTTTCTTGATTTTGTTTGATCGAATTCTAATGTTCTAACTTCTTTTCCATCAACAATTTCAACTCCTGTATTTTTTTGCTCTGTAACATTTCCACTAGCATCAACAATAGAACCTTCTTCTGTTTTACCTCCATTATCTATTGTTCGCTGTAGAACATTCAATGCTTCCTTTAAAACAGTCTTAGTAGTTTGTAGACCGCTTTCAACATCTTTTTTAGTTGCTAATTTACCCTTTTTTGTATTTTTCTTAATCCTCTTAACATCTTCATTATTTGATACAATAGAGACGTTCCCATCATTTCCATTTTCATCTTCTCCAATTTTATTTCCTTTTGTGTCAAATAATTCAGTAAGTGGAGCCATTCCGTCTGGGTCTTGGAAGATAATAGGATTATTAAACGCATAATTATAAGGCGAGTGCCTTCTCATTAATTCTGCTAGCGGATCAATATTCATCCACCTAGCAATCGCAGGGTCATAGTTACGTGCAGATACATCGTACCAGTCTAAACCTAACTCATCATTAAGCTCCTTTCCACCAAATTTGTATCTGAGGGCTATATTGGTTGAAGTCACGGTATTATTGTACCCTTTGTGTTTCAGTCCAAAAGGGTAGTAGTTATTCTCCTCTATAATTTCAATATCTTGTATATGATCTACCTTACGAATACTTAAATTATCAAACCACACATTAGTCGTAAATGCTCCTCCATTATACATCCCAACTCTAAGGTTTATCTTATCTATGAGCGGCGGTACAAAAACACGTTTTTCAATATAGACCCATTTATTTTTGGTTGTAACGACATCTGAATGCTCTACTTGAGTAGCATAATCAGTTTCTGTTTCTTTGTTCATAAAAAACACTAATCGTGCCGAGGATTGATATGAACTTCCTGTACTTTCTGCATAGATCCATCCTGAAAAAATATACTCGGTAGGCTCACTATTACGTATAGGAATCCATGTATTAGAATGTGCATAAACATCTCCTTTTGAAGTCTTTCTTAGCACTATAGAACTTTCTCCCGACAAGACATGTGCAGTACTTGGATGTGCCGTACTTCCATACTTAGCACCTCTGCTGTTCCAACCACTACTATTAGCATTTATACCATCGTAAAATACAGAAGAACTATTACCTGATATACTTCCATTACCATCGGTATCTTTATAACTTAGTCTTATATTTCCTAAATGATCTTTGTATTGATATACATACTCAAAATTGTTCCCATTAGTTTCAACATAACCTTCAGGATGATTAAAGTATTTTAAGCTATTATTTTCATAAATGTAATTCCCAGCATAACTTGTTGTAGTCCCTGTGCTTACTGTTTTTTCTAACTTCTCTCCTGTGGCATCATAAGTATAAGAAATCGTTCCCACTTGTACACCACCATCATTAATACTTACCGTTTCTGGTAAATTCAAGTGGTTATAAGTTATCTCTGTAATATTTTTGTTTTTATCTACAACCATATTACCATTAGCGTCATAAAGATAATCATTACCTGTAGTATTGCCATCGTTAAATCCCTCTAAGCCATTTGCATTAGAGATATAATCCTTTACTGCTAACAGTTGGTTCCCATTATAGGTGTATTTCAAATTATCCATTGTTGTACCAAACCTGGTATTAGTTGAATTGGGCATTTTACGTACTAACCTTTTTATGTTTCCATTACGGTCATAATTATAAACGGAAACATCATACATTGACTTATAGTTCTTATTCTCACTAAATTTAGCTCTCTCAAACCTATTTAAAGCATCATACGTATACTCATAGCCTTTATATGTAGAAGAGTTGTTGTCTGTCTTCCAGTAGACTCCACTTATATTGCCATTAAACAGGCTTTTAGCAGTCACCCCCTCATCGCTTCTGTTGTAATCTATGGCAAAACCAAACAAATCATTTGTAGCATTCAACTTTTTGGGGTCATTGACATCTTTTAACCAGCCCCTAACATTGTATGAATAGTCAATGTTTTGTAACCGGTTTGTCACTGTTTCATTACCTCCGACACTTTTCTGTTCTAATCGCCCTAATTCGTCATAACGATTTTCTGCAATAACTTCCGTATGGTCACCTATGCGTTGTTTGTGTGTCTTAATGCGTTGCATATGGTCGTAAGTAAAAGTATCGTAGATCTCAATAGCGTTTTGTCCTACTTTTCTATGCGTAGTTTTGGTCTCTATAACATTACCCCTAAAATCAAATAAACTTTCCAAAATATCTACTGTTTGCAAATAGGAGTTCTCACTATACACATAGATAGGTCTAGCTTTAGCATCATAATACGTGACTGTAGAAATCCAATGGTTGGTTTCAAGAACACGAACTTTACTTACTGTAGGCAAACCATTGGTATTTGAAGTAGAACTTAGTCCAAAACTTGTGGTTATACTAGCACCTAGGCCATTGGGTAGGTCTACATTGTAATTATCATAATAATTTACGGTATAAATACCGCCTATTATTGCTGTAGGCACAGCTGTATTAGTATAATAAAGGCTTGTTCCTCCTACAGTATGTGCGCTACGTTTGTTCTCAAATGCAGTGTAGTTATCTGAATTTGAAGCCCTTTGTAAGTTTACGGGATTAAGACTATTATTTGTACTAGTATAACCTGTATAGGCTATGCGCCCAAAAGCATCATATTTAGTAAATAACCATCTATTTTTATTTTTTAAATTGGCATCTTGAGTTAGTATAGGACGGTTCAACTTATCGTATATAATATGTTCTTTAGCTTTTCCTGGTAGTTTTTTTTCTATAATCCTATTCCTATCATCGTACTTGTATTGATAAGCAAATTTATCTAAAGCTGTTTGGTCTAGTTCATATTGACGTTCAAAAAATTCGTCATAATCTTGCAAATCTATGTTTGCATAAAACTCTATAAAATCATAGTCTTCACCTAACTGTCTAGAGGTCTTAATTTCTATATTTCCTGCTGTATTTATAGCCATATGCCCCGCGTTTAATTCCTCTTTATAAAAAGAGATTTCTCCTAGGTCTAAACTTGGAAGTTTCACTCTCAAAGCACTCAAATCAAACACAAAGTCCTTTAATTCTAAATCACGACCTTCGGCATAAAACTCTACCGAAAGCTTAGGTTTCTCTTTTCCATAGTAAATAGAAATATGTAAACCTCCATAGTCATATTCATTTACAAATGCTTTAGACAGTTCCTCTTGAGGCATGTAATGTTCACCGTAATCTACTTTTTGAGAGGTATTTCTATACGTTAGAACTTCTGGAGGCAGCACATAAGTTAAATTGCCATAAACGTCATAGACATAATAAGTATCGTGCCATAAGTGTTCATTAAATGTACGTTTTAATACTACTCTTCCATATTTGTCTCTATATTCTTCTGTGGTATGTTCTTGGGGGTTGTTTTGATTAGGCTGCCAATTTTCATCTTTAGAAATTGTCTTGTAAAGACTATTAGGAGCATAAACGTTATCATCTACTAATTGTGGGCTTCCACTAGAGAGGTTTACCGAAAAATTTCTCACGAAATCGATAACACGATTCGCCCCGTATTCAATCTTGATGGTATGATCTATATCATCATTATCTGGATTAGCATCATTTTCATTAAGTTTCCAATCTTCTCCTGGCTCCCCCTGTTCTAAAACTCTGTTTAAAGGCGAATTTTCAATCCTTTCTTCCGAATAGGGGTTACTAGTGTTTTCATATTTAGTTGTATTGTAAAAAGCATTCAATTTCGATTGAGGATTTGTCGAAATAAACCCACTGTTAGAGGTAGATGCGTAAGGCATATTACTTCTATTGCTTCTGCCAAAATCATCATATGTTATATGGGATACTATATCTTGATTTTGCCCTCCTCCATTTATTAAGATATTTTGCATTGGCCTGCCTAAACCATCATAATACTTTACATTTTTCACTGCAGGCAGATCATTACTTTCACATTTTGAAGGCACTAACGGTTTAACTGATAAAACATAATTTTCATTACTCAATTCGGCAATAGGTTCGAATGAGGCACATAGGTCTTGTAATTTAATTGTAGCTGTACCACCAATGAATTCATCTGCGTCCTGATCGCTTTCAATAGACGAAAAACTAACGTAATAATATGAGGACTCTCCACGGTAATCAACTTTATAAATCTCTCCAATTATTAAAGGATCTAAAAGCCACACGCCATACTCAACACCCTCTGATTCAGACGGCTCACTAAGACAACAAAATGTTTTTGCTTCATTTTCTGTATGCCCCACAAATATCAATCTATGCATTTTATACGATTCATGAATAGATCTATCACAAACATCAATCTTCTCAATAGTCTTAGTATCTAGAATGAACTCATCTGCATCTTGATGACTTTGAGTCGAAGCATAATTTACGTAATAGTATTTAAATGATCCCTCAAAAAATATTTTATAAAACTCACCTTCTTCTAGAGGCGTATTCAACGCTAGATTAAAATCTATTCCAGAAGTTGACGAAGCTGGTCTATAGTTACAATTCGATAAAACATCTGCCTCTGAAGCGCCTATATATATTAATTTGTGATGTAGGTATTCTTTATTACAAACACTGATCTTTTCAATAGATGTTCCTTCTCGAATAACCTCATCTGCATCTTGATCACTTTCATTCAATGCCAAATTGATATAATAATACTTAAATGATCCTTCAAAAAATATTTTATAAAACTCACCTTTTTCTAGAGGTGCTTCTGTCCATATATTGAAATCGATCCCTGATCTGGTTGAGCTAGGCTTAAAATCACAATTCGAAAAAACATCTGCCTCTGAAGCGCCTATATATATTAATTTATGTAGACGATAGCCTGCTTGCGAAAAAACGCTAAGACTTAGAAAAAAAGTCAATATTACCAATCCACTACTTTTATTCATCTTTTTATATGTTTTTTTATTGATCTTTATATTTATAATCAAAAAACTCAATAACATCGAGATTAGCATCTTTAATATGCTTTAGCCTATCAAACTCATCATATTCATAGTAAGTTGTATATCCCCTAGGATCTGTTACAGATGTCACCCCTACTAAAGGCGCATAAGTATACGTTGTAATTTGCGATAATGGGAAGTTTGCTCTTAGTGCACTGGATACATTAAGAATATCTTCTTTAGAACCCTTTTTCAACAAAATTAACTGCCCTCTGCTTAAACTTGCAACTACATCATCGTAACTAACACCATCTATTTTAAATACAGGAAATTTATTATTATACCCCCATACAAAAGAGGTATTGTGTCCTCCTGGAATATGGTATTGTAGAAGATTATCATATTCATCGTATTTATCATAAATTATTTTTTCTTCTACTTCACCAGCACCTTTTTGATATGTTTGCTTATGAGGTAATACTTTTGTACCCAATGTAGAATTAATATCAAACAACTTATATTTGGTTTCGCTTTTAGTTAAAATCGTGCCATTATTTTTTATAATCAACTTTACTGGATTACCAACAATGTTTCTACTTAATAAAGCGCTATTATCATTCTCTAAAGACACTTGAAAAGGATAGGTAAACTCTCTTTCAATCGTTTCTAACTTACTATTTTGAGTTTTATCTTTGGCTAACAACAAATATCTGTTTTCATACTCGAATTCATACTCACGTGTCACATTATCTTGTATTTCAATCCTTTTTTTTAATTGCGTTTTCATTTCTGGTTCCAACGTATTTACACAAAAGAAATTCACTCCAAAAAGCAACTCATGCTGTAGTGGCGTGGTATAATCCAAATAACTTCCATTAGTTCGCCACGGACACTGGGTATAACAAGAATGCGTATACCAAGGACCTTCATAAATTTGATAATACTGATTAGGATTTCGATTATTAGGATTATAATATGTGTATGTCTTGTCAAAATTATTGATTATGGATTTTATCGATCTATTAACATTTTGAGACAACTCATACTCAAACATCTCTTTTTTCACAAGTTCTCCTGTTACTTTTCGGTACTCTATTTTTTTTCTTTTACCATTAAGTCTTCCTCTATTTGCAAAATAATCTCTTTCTGGAAATGGATATATTTCTTTACCTTCTAGTTCCATTAATCCATAAGATACATACCAATCTTCCCAAGTAATTTCATCTGTAATTTCACTGTATGTTCTTAAAACGACGTCGGAATCTACATTTTGCTGCTCAACAGAGTTGCCTCCTGCCATTTGCACTAAAGTTCGATTGTCCTCATAATAATTATAGTATCTAGATGAACCTGTGTTTTTGGTAGTATTTTCATTCTGTATCGTCTCACTTATTTCGGTATAAATAATTTCGTTACCATACATATCAAAAACAGAACCTAAAGGATAATTAGACGTTTTTATTAATTTTTTCAACAACATTTCCTGATCTGTTGTAGTCACGAATTGTCTCTCATAATTCATATCATCAACTTTAGTTCCTTTTTTTAGTAGTCCTTTATTTTTATTGTAGCTTATATAAAAATTGGTGTTATATTTTGAATAGTTATGATTTTCTATATGAGACATATCAATCTCATTATCGTACCCATCATTACTTATGTAAGCAAAAGATGGTCGATACATAATATGCCCTGAAGATAAACTAGGATTCTTAATTAAATTATAATCGTATTTTTTTATCAACTTAGATTGCTCGTCATAATCTTTATAAATAAGTTTAGATACGCGAAGTCCTGGACCTTTTACATTGCTGTCTTGAGCATAAATGTCATAATAAGTATTGTTTTCATACTCTATGTCTAGGAAGCCCTTCGTTGGAAATTGTATTCGTTGCAAGGTTCCTTTTTTCACAAAATCATCATCTACAGATCTATCACTCCCTTTAAACTCAAAATAATCTGAGTTTTTAGGTTGGGTATACATTATTTTATGCCCATTAGGATTAGATGGAGAAACAAAAAACCTAGGAAAAGAAGGGTGTGAACTTCCAGAATTTTCAATTGGATACCCCCAAATATCTTGAAATTGCGCTGTGTTTTTTTTCTTTAACAGGCTTGGTTCATCATATGTAAATTGATAAGAACGCTCTAACCTTGAATCTGTTATTGAACTCAAAAACATTCTCTTATTAATTGGACCTGAAGCATTCCCTAAAGCTTCATGTATGGTTTTATTAAGAGTAAATTCGCGTACGGTATCTCCTGTAGGCTTATATTTTATTAAAACTTTTTCAAGATTAGTATTAAAGGAAGAACGCACATCTTGTCTGCTACCAACTCCATTGTTTTTATATTGGAAATCAATTGTACTTACGGGAGTCGTTATAGAACTTAACTCATGAGTTGTGACTCTTGTATTCACATAGTAATTCGATGTCGTTGGATGCCACATAGGAGATAAATTATATCTGTAGTTGTTATATTCTCCTGTATGAGTTCTTTTTACCTCAGTTGGGTGATTATAAATGACATCGTTATAGTTAAATTTGATTTCTTCTCCATTTGTTAATACGATTTTAGATATTTTCCAAGCAGTCGTTGAGGAATTTTCCATACCCCATTGTATCGCTTTTGCTCCAAACACATGAGGATCAACCCTCCAACCTCCTTCAAGTTTAAAATTATTATCCACATGAGAGGATAAAAATTCTCGATCTTTTATTTCAATATCATTAAAATGATATTGAATCCCTTTTTTATCAGTAACAATAAAACCAACAATCCCCTGAACGACATTTGAATATACCGAATCTGGTAAAAGTATTCCATTTTTTGTAGTATCTCGGGTTCTCTCCCAAGTATTACCAGGAGTATCATTATACACTACGATACCGTTAGAATTTAATCGCTTTTCTTTATTATCTCCTGCAGTTTTTATCCATTTATAATATAGAGGAATATCTCCTTTGATAAAAGTAATTTTATATCCTTTATCATTTAAAGGGATTGCTTCATAATATGTTTCCCAGCCCTCATCACCAAATTGATAGTTTACAGTTGATGTGTTTGGAATTACTTTTTCTTGTAAAATAAATGAAAAATCTAAATCTCCTACAGCTACTTTAAAAATGTCTCTTTGAAAATCATTTGTTGATCTTCCATCCAAATATTTAAATTCATGAAAAGTCCATTTTATGGATTCCTTAAGAGATGGCAAATACCCCGCTTTATAGCCTGTAGTGGGTTCATGGTTATAGCGTATAGGAAAATGATACATGTAAAAATTTTGTCGCTTTCCTCTAAGTGAACCAAAAAAAGGTGGATGACTTATAGCTGTACTAAAAAAAGATTCATTATCATATTTAACTTGGTCAAAGTACGTTATACCTCCATTTCCAAAATTTGCAGACATCATTTTTCTCGACTCAGGGAAGCCATAAAACCGTCCTGTGAATGCGTTATGGTGTTTTCTATTTGACCTAGTACCTCTCGTTGATGATGTTAAATCATCTGGCATACCCTTTACTATTCGCGTGATTTGACCTCCTGCGACTAAATCCCAATCTACTCCAACAACTGATAAGTCTTCAGACATTTTAACACCTGAACTTGAATAATTGACCCCTATTGGTAATTCAATAAAGTCATCTTTATAAGTATAAAAAGGCACCGTTAACTCAAACTTACCATTCGTTTTATTTACATTTCCCTCTCCAGTATAGTCTATAAAGTTAAACGCTTGTGGTGGCTGTTCAAATTTCACAGTTTTATCCCTTTCAAAAAGCTCGAACTCCTTATCAAACCCATGTTGTCTATTCTGAGAAAAAACGTTATTAAAAACAAAATATAGCAGGATTAAATAGCTCTTATAGCATTGATGAATTTTCATTTTTTTTAATTTTATCTACTTAACAATAGCGTTTTTTTTAAAGAAAATAGCAGTGATTAATTGATTGCAAATATATTTAAAATTAAAAAAAAACCAAATATACTTAGCTATCAGTAAAAACATACACTTTTTTATCAAACGCATAAATAATAAGCCAATAATTACATTAGTTGTTTTTCTTAATCTAAGAAACTGATTAAAAAATTATTCTATCTTTTCACGTAAAGCCTACCTAATAGTACAATAACTCACATACGGCTTTAGATAAAAACAGCAAATGGCAGTCATTATTCGTGTTTACATATTTTGGAGCGCCTGAGACATTTTCTTAATATTTGAAGAACTAGAAATGTTATATTACAATAAAATGTAATTATTCATAAAATTATATGAACTACATATCGTATCAATAACCTAAAGAACACATAAGTCTTTCCATTTAGTTATAACCCCTCAAACGCTTTATCTAATTAGAGTACAATACAACTAAAATAATTACCTCTAAAAAAAATCACAACATTGCTGCTGTGGTTTTATAGTTTTGGTTGCTACGTTTCTAATTTTGACACCACTAGCTTAAATCTAGCGTTAGAGGAACGTTTAGCTCTAATTAAATCGCTTTTTTAGCTTATGCCAAAAGCCTGTTTTAACTGTAGGACTTTTTGATTCCATGCTGTTTTCTTTCGGATTTTCGTTGGGCTCAAGGTGAAATTTTAAAAAAGTATCCTTTTCAACAAAATATTGTCCATACCCCCATGTTTGATCAGTAGAACTTATAAGACCAGAAGTTAATTCTGCAAGAGCAACACTGATGATAGCGCAACTGATATTTATAATTTTATGTTTTTCATCTGAACGGTGTAAAAACCATGATTTATTTGTTTTTTCAAATTTATCGTTTAAGTTATGAATAGTCTTAGCTCTATAAGTATTTAGTTTCCACCAAGGATCTTCTTGATCAGTTTCTGGATCGAAAATCAAATCGTATTCTGTTGTTATAACTCCTGAAATTCCTTTTGCAGAAAAAACAAGTAATTGATTCTTTTCCCATTCGAATGTAGTTTCTAAATCAACTTCAAGATCATACTCTTTATTTTCAGCTTCGTTATATTCTAAAATATGTACTTGAAGTTTAATCCCTTCTTCAAGTCCAATTATATTTAAAGATGAGTTAAGGTATTTTTCTGATAGATTTATTATTTCACCAAAAGTGATTTTAATGTCTTCAGTTGGTATTGCTGTGGTTTTACTAAAACTATAATCTAAGAACATTTATACTAACTTTAGGTAAGTGCCATTTTCTAACAAATACATAGCAAAGTACAACTCTTAGAAAGTGAAAATTATACAATACAAAAAAACCACAACATCGCTGTTGTGGCTTATCATTTAATAGTTTACAGGCTGCAAAGTCTGCACGCGCCTTTAATTTAATAAATTAGTATCTCCTAAATAAGCTGTATTGTAACACTGTATTACAACGGTTCAAAAGTTATACCACTAAAGTCTTTAGCGACTATGCCACAATCTCCGTTTCAATCACTGTATCTGAAATCAATGTACGATGCACAGGACATTTAGAGGCGATCTCTTTTAACCTTTGTTTCTGTGTATCATCTAGGTCACCTACAAACTTCAAGCGCTTTTGCAAATGGTCTATTTTTTGAGAAACGCCAGTAGCCTCCTGTAAATCGGCACTGTGTTTTTTAGAATAGGTAATGTATACAAACACCTCTTTAAGATCCCATTTCTTACGCTGGGCATACATTTTAAGCGTCATTGCTGTACAAGCAGCCAATCCTGCACTTAAAAAATCGTAGGGTGAAGGGCCAAAATCATCACCTCCAATACTATCAGGTTCATCTGCGATAAATGTATGGTTTTTGGTTTGCATGGTAGTGGTAAATTTATCTTCCACCAAATTAAGATGTCCTACCAACTGTTCCCCCTTTACGTCTAACATAGCACTAGGTTTGGCTTCAAAATAACGTGCCACCCAGGTCCCTATAACATTACCTACGTATTGGCTATCTTTAGCATTAGACAATAAGTGATCTGCATCGTCTAAACTCACAAAACTTTTAGGATGCTTGGCATTATGATACAAATCATGTGCATTATCTATGCCCACAATACGATCAAAAGGTGCATGCATGATTAACAAAGGTTTTCGCAAGTTTTTGGTGATAGCCTGCAGATCAACCTTTTCAAAATCTTCCACAAAATCTTTATCTATTTTAAACGGTCTGCCACCAATATTCACCTCAACAGCTCCTTTTTGTTTCACCTCTTCAATGCCATGAGAAAATAAGTGGGTAACATGGCTTACTGTTGCTGGTGCCCCTACTGTAGCTACAGCCTTGATATTATCCAGTCGCGATGCAGCAACAATAACTGCAGCCCCACCTAATGAGTGCCCAACCAGTAATTCTGGAGTGCCATAATGTTTCGTGATGTACGCATTTACTGCGATTAGGTCTTCTACATTAGCCGAAAAATAGCTATCTGCAAATTCGCCTTCACTTCTGCCTAAGCCTGTAAAATCAAAGCGCACGACACCAAAACCATGGGCCGTTAATGCTCTGCTAATATTTCTAACAGCAGACAAATTACTTGTACAGGTAAAACAGTGGGCAAAAATGGCGAAATAGTGTGGTTTTTGATTGGCTGGCAATTCCAAATGTGCTTGTAATTGGTAGCCTTTTGCGTTGGGTATGCTAAGTTTAATGCGATTCATCTTGTAAATATTTTAAAGTCGTCGTTTTTGTATGTTTTGAAAATCGTTCTAAAAGAAGATTTAATTTTGGGGTAATAAAGCGTTCACAGAAAGGTTTTTTAGGATCACTATAATAATAATTCTGAAGTGCATCTCGAGAAGCCTTAAAGGCTTTAAACGGCATCACTTTAGTAATTACAGGCAAGGCAAACTGTGCTTGTAATTCTTGTAAGATGCACATTGCTTCTTGGTGTTGTGCTTTAGAATAGGTATAAATGGCAGAGCGGTACTTGGAACGCATGCTATGGTTCGATGTGCTCTTGTGGGTTTGCAAATGCACATCGATAAGTACTTCTAACGGAAGCACCTCTGGATTAAAATGCACAATCACGGCTTCAGAAAACCCCACATGCTCCTCGTTCGATGCCACATAGCCTTGTAAGACTTCTGTAACTCCTTTTAAAGATTGAAATACAGCTTCTGTACACCAATGGCAGCCTCCTCCTAATGCTATTTTACTTAACAACAGTAACGCCTTTCCAAAATGCAATACGTCCTTTAATGCCCTTGGCCAAATTAGAAACTTCTGGATAATACCAGGCTGCATCTTGATTCACCTTGCCATTAACCTCTAGAGTATAATAAGACGCTTCGCCTTTCCACGGACAAGTCGTATGGGTATCGCTAGGCTTAAAAAAAGCGCTGTTTATGCTTTCTGGCGGAAAGTAATGGTTGTTTTCTATCACTACTGTATCCTCGCTTTCGGCTAAAATTTGATCATTCCATATGGCTTTCATAATACTATCCCTTTTAATTAATACGATTAGATTTTTTTAGTCCTTTTTGAAGGCAAAACCTAACGCTTTACTCGTAATTTATGAAAATCTAACTGTTTTGGTAGCATACTGCCTTCAAATAAGGGACTTAAATAGTTCTAAAATTAAATTAAACACAGCTTTACAACACAAAAACAAGAGGGTTCTAAAAAGTGATACAGCACACTTTTACATTCCAAAAAAGCAATTCTGGTTCGAATACGCATAAAAAAACACTTTTTTATTAACACGAAAACGTTTAAGTAAAATTTTAGATGCCTCTAATTCATTATTTCACAATAAATTAGTAAAACAATAGCACAAAACTCAGTTTTAAGGCAAAAAAATAGTGATCACATAAAAGCAGCACATGCACCACTGTCACGTTTGCGTTTCTACCTGTGATATTTTTTACCGCTTCATTTAGAATTGTATGCCGTGCTTGTCTATAATTAATTATAAAAACCAACTTAATTAACACATTAAAACACCACAAATGAAAACACTAAAATTCAAACAACTCGTATTGGGATTACTTATTTGTATCCCACTTTGCTTTGTACAAGCACAAGACGAAGACGTTATGTTTCAAGCTTTTGATTGGAATGTACAAAACCAACCTGCTGGACAAACTTGGTACAATGTCGTAACCTCGGCAAGAAACGCCATAAACGATGCAGGTATTGATGTGATTTGGATGCCGCCACCAAGTAATTCTGCAGCACCTCAAGGCTACCTCCCTAGAGAATTATACGATGTAAATAGTGCCTATGGTACAGAAATCCAACTGCGAAATTTAATCGATCAATTTCATGCTTTAGATATTAAGGTATTAAGTGACATTGTGATTAATCATAGGGTTGGCTCGTTAGATGCTGTAAACTTTACCAATCCCGATTGGCCTACATTCTACATTGTTGCCGACGATGAAGGTAATAATTTTATAGAGCCTGATGTCCCATTTAGTATTAATAACGATTTTTTTCCTGGTTTTGAACTAAAGGCCGATGGCTCTAATGGGGGCTTTGGCGCGGCCAGAGATTTAGATCATGAAAATCCTGCCGTTCGTGCTGAAATTATTCGCTGGATGCGCTTCCTTAAAGACGATATTGGATTTGACGGCTGGCGTTATGACTTTGTACACGGATACAATCCTAGGTTTAATAAAGAATATAACGATGCAACCAACCCCTATTTTGCTGTGGGAGAATTATTAGAAAGTAGCAGAGTACAAACGAATAACTTTGTGAATGCCACACAACAATCCTCATCGGCTTTCGATTTTAACACAAAAGTAAGCTTACAAAATGCACTTAGAGCAAATAACCTTTCGTTTTTAAGAGACTTCGAAGGCAGACCTTCGGGAATGATTGGGATTAATCCTTCTAAATCGGTAACTTTTCTAGACAACCATGATACTGGGCTTGCACAACAATGCTGTGGATCTAATTTTATTTTCCCAAGCGATGAAACTAATCTTAGAAAAGGGTATGCCTATATTTTAACACACCCAGGCAATCCAATGGTATTTTGGACACACTTCTTTGATGGTGGCCAGGGTGTACAAAATGCGATTAAAGACTTAATTGCCATTAGAAAAAGTGTTCGCGTTTTTGCTGGTTCTTCTATTAGTATTGCTGAAGCACGTAACGATTTATATGCGGCTTATATTGATGGGCGTTCGGGTACCTTAGCCATGAAATTAGGTGCTGGTAATTGGTCTCCAGAAGGTACAGGTTGGGTATTGCGTACCTCTGGCACTAATTATGCTGTATGGTCTAATGGTGGGGATACAGATGACGATGATGATACTAGCGACACCGTTGCGCCTTTTACTGTAAATGTATTTAGACCCAATGGTTGGAGTTCTAATGTAAATGCTTATTTCTACGATGCCGCAGCAGATCGTACACTTTCTGGCACTCAAGAATGGCCTGGCAATGCTATGACCAATCGTACGGGCACAAATTGGTATAGTTTTACCTTAACCCCGCCAGATGGTGTAGCAGCAGCAAACCTAAGAGTTATTTTTAACGATGGCAGCAATCAAACCGATAACTTGTCTAGAAGTACAGATGGCTGGTATCGTGATGGTGCATGGTCGAATGCTTGTCCATCAGACTGTCCTGATAACGAGGATACAAATGAAGTGACACTAAACTTTAGGACACCAAATAATTGGGGCAATCTAGTAAACTTATATCTTTTTAATAGAAATGAAAATCGCACTTTGTCTGGTACTGCAGACTGGCCAGGGTCTGCTATGGATAATTTATCGGGAACCTCATGGTACAGCCGCACATTTACCATTCCAGATGGTGTAACGCCTAATGCTATTGGCGTTGTTTTTAATAATGGCAACCAATTACAAACTATAGATTTAACACGTGGTACCGATGGATGGTTTACGGTTACTGGCAGCAACTCTGGGCAAGCTACAGGCGTATGGAGTGCGGGTTGTCCTTCGGGATGTCCTGTTTCGGGAAAAAGTATTACAGAACAGAACCGTTCTCCTTTAACCACAAAAGCGGTATTGTCACCAATTCCTGTAAAAAATAATGCCATATTAACATTAACAACACTTGAAGATGGTCTGTTAGACATAAGTATCTCTAACATCCTTGGGCAAACGAAATCCCTTTACAAAAGCACCTCTAAAGCGGGGCCTTTACGTCTTAATATTAGTGGTAATCAAATAGGGGCTCCTGGACTTTATTTTATAAGTATTCGTCTTAATGGTAAACTATTAGAACACCCTTTAAAAATGGTAAAAAACTAAGACATTTCACTTTTAAGGAACCTATATAAAATTAAAAGCAGTCAATATATTTGGCTGCTTTTTTATGTGATGCCCATAAGGGGCTGCTGTTTTTAAATCATTTTAAATGCAGTCTTTAATGCAGTAAAGACTTTTACACTATAGCCTAAAAATTGCTATAGAATGCTCTGCATTCTAGCCGTGTAAAATTAATAGCACGCAAAAAAAACAGTACGAGAATTGCAGGTGTTTTTCAACTTTGCTAAGTATTGCTCTCGAAAAGTCTAATTTAATCGACCAAACCTTTTTCAAAATAGGCCTGTAAATCGGTATCAATAGCAGCTTTAACCTCTCTAATATCTGCACCTTCTTTTATGAATACTGTGATGTTTTCGTTAACGCGATTTTGTCCTACACTTTCTCTTAGTTCCATCATTTCAATAGCATCAAAATGTTTTAAATAAGTTTTCACTTTTTCATCTAAAGTTTCATCACTTAAAAATATTTTTATAGTAGGTCGTGTGGGAGAATTTCTTATTTCAGATCTAAACGGCATCATAATTAGTCAGTTTTAGGGTTAAACATCATGTACGTTATGTGAGCTCGTTTTTGACTTTTTCTATTTCCTGAAAAGCGCCAGAAATTCACCTACATTTAGTTGCTTATCTCAATTAAAGCCACATGGCTACATCTTAAAAAAAGCGACCTCTTCTGGTCAAATTCCAACTTATTTTTAATTAAAACTAAAACGTCTAAACGAGTTCATGTAATTTACCTAAAATTGTGCAATTTATTTATATCATTTACATATTTTTAATGAGAATATAAATTAAATCCAGATTATGCATTGATACAGTGTTTAAAATGAGAATAACTATTGTTTTTCAGATGCCGATAATTCGTAAAGCACTGTAATCTTATCAAACCGTTTAGTTAAGTCATTTGTTAAGGCATACACTTGGGGCACCTCATAACTGGAATTCAAAAAGCTACTTTTGTTTGTCTCATAATCTTTCCAAATGCCTACTATAGCATCTAATTCTGCTTTAATCTCTGGGGTGTTAAATTTACTTGCAGCTAATAATTTAATTGCTGTTGTAAATTGTTCGAATACGCTTTGTAATGTGCTTTCGTATTCAGCTTTATGCTCTGGGTAATTTTTCAAAGCTGTAAAATACAAACACATCCTTTGTGACAACATACGTTGTTTCCCAGCCCTATTTATAGTTCCTGCTAAGGCCTCTAGATTTTTATCTATCGCACCTTTAGGTGTCACATCATCTTTTATTTTAGTCACTACAGCATCACAGGCCTTTAGCAAAGCAGTATTAGCTAGCATTAACCCAACAGCGCCTTCATTGGATACGGGTTGCTCTAAAATTGCTTTAAAACTACCCCATAATTGATCTACTTTATCTAAATGTGGTTGGGTAACTGGATGTGTTGGGTGTTTTTTGAGCATTGCCAATTGCTGTTCGAAAATGACTTTGCTAAAATTTAATTCATTTTGTACTTTTTGATCTTGAATGTCTTTAACCTGCAACACAAACGCCTTTGCCATCTTTTGCGTTAGCATTCTTTGCTTTCCTGATAGATTGATCGCATTTTTATAGTCTATAGCTTCTATTGTGGTTTGTGCCATCAATATACCCGTGAAAAGAAAAATGACATATACCAATGTGTGCTTTGTAATCATGATTAAATTGTATTGTACTTATGTTATTATTTATAGTGTTATGTAAAGCGGTGCCAATATACTATTTTAACTACTTTTTAAATACTATTTTGTCATTATTTCATATGTTTTTTCAGAAAAGTCGACATCTTTTCGTTAAGAGGTTTGTTCTAGCCTACCTTCACTATTAAGCAACTTCTTCTTTTAAGAGTATTACCGCTAAGATGTGGTATCTAGACTTAAAACAACTATTAATATTTGAAATAAAAAGCGTCTTAGAAACCGCAACAGCATCGAGAGCTAAGGGTGACGTCTATTACAAATAGGGTTGTATTGAGTTGGCTATTTTCAAGCATTAGCACTATTAGTATAAGCTTAAACATAAAAAAGCCTTAGTTAAACTAATAACTAAGGCTTTTAAAATTTTTAAAGACAAATAGATCTAAGCTTCAAAAGGCTCTATAGAAACATAAGATTTGTTATCTTTTTTCTTTGTAAACTTTACAATACCATCTACTCTAGCGTGTAAAGTATGGTCTTTAGAAGAATATACATTCTCACCTGGATGGTGTGTATTTCCTCTTTGTCTTACGATAATGTTACCAGCTATAGCAGCTTGGCCACCAAAAATCTTAACCCCTAGGCGTTTCGATTCTGATTCTCTACCGTTTTTCGAACTTCCGACTCCTTTTTTATGTGCCATTTTATTTCGATTTTATATTTTAAACTTGATAGAAAGCTTACGCTTTACCACCGTCTAATTCGTCTTGCCATTTTTTAAGTTCGTCCCACTTACCTTCAGCAGCTAATTTAGCTTGTGCAGGCCAAGTATCAGTAACATGGTTACCACGAACATTTGCAATGATTTCTGAAATTGCTTCTGGCTTAGCCTTAGCTAACTCAGCAAAAGTAGCGATACCAGCTTCAGCTAATGTTGAAGCGATTTTAGGACCAATACCTTCAATTTTCTTTAAATCATCTGCTTTTTCCTTTTTTGGAGCTGCTTTAGGTTTAGCTTCTGCTTTAGGTGCAGCAGCTTTTGTTTCTACTTTTGGCTCCGCTTTTTTAACTTCTTTTTTTGGAGCAGCCTTTTTAGCAGGCTTGGCACCAGAAGCTACAATGCTTTCAATTACGATTTCAGTTAAAGATTGTCTGTGTCCATTTTTTACACGGTAACCTTTTCTTCTTTTCTTTTTGAAAACTATTACCTTATCTCCTTTAAGGTGCTTTAAGACTTTTGCACTTACTTGTGCTCCGTCTATAGCTGGGG
>CAZLTR010000021.1:0-28114 GCA_964562415.1 uncultured Hyunsoonleella sp.
CCTTAAGCAATGCACCCGCCGAAAATCCGGTGGAAAATTACCCAAAGCCTGTCCCGCCAATTCCCGCTCAATAGTAATTTTTTTAACTTCCAATTTAGCACTTATCTCACAATCTATTCCAAACTTATATTCACCTTTAACATCTATGTTATTACTAGTAAATCCATCTATGCTATGATAAGTGGAAGCCTTCGATTCTACTTTAAGCTCTCCTGTAGCAAATAAATCGACATGGTAGTCTACATCTATATTTATTTTGTCATCTTCATCGCCTCCAAAAGTTTCTACTAACCAATTCCAAAAATCGTCTGACCCATCTATAGCATCAGCTGTTGCAGTTATGCCTTTTAACACTTGACCTATATATGGAATTTTAGTAGCAATAAATAACAAATCTAAACGCCCCTCTATCATAATTAAAGGGTCAGCCTTAAACGTCATATTGTATTCTTTACCAATTTGATTAGGGTAAGTCTTGCTAGGCTTTAATTCCCATGACACTGCTCCTGCAAAAACTGGCTGATCTATTTGTATACTAAACGGCATTATTTTGCCTAACTTCTTTCCTACCTTACCAACAGTTTTTTTTGCTTTATCAACCTTCTTTAAATATTTTTTTCTTTTCTTTTTTCTCCCTTTTAGTTGTGCTCTTTTTTTTCTATCCTGTACAGATTTTGGATTTTCAATAAGTTCTTCTGCCTCTTTTTCTGCGTCTTCTGATTCTTTTTTAAAACATAGTGCGCTTATCTTATTAGATAGCCACATCACTGTCTCTATAGCATTAAATACAGGGCCTTCACCTTCTATTGGGATATTATTTTTTACGAAGCCTACCTCATTTTCATCACCAAAAGTATATTCCAACCCAGCTTCAAAATCTGTATAATTGAAAATAGACCCCTCTTTTATTTCCTTACGTTCTTCTGCATAATCATTTCTACGGTCTCTTATATCTTGTTTCCTAGATTTTTTTCTAGATTTTCGTTCTTTCTTCTTCTCTTTTCCTGTAAATAAGCCTTTTCCACCTCTATATTTTTTTTCTACATATGCTTTTGTTTGTCGTTTATCAAACGGATTGTCTGTCATGTATTTAAAAAACAACTCATACTTAAGCATCGGGAAAATTTCTACATTTATTCTTTTAGAATAACGACATGTATTTAATTCTATAATATGCTGAATGGGTATGGCATTAGGTAACCATGCCATTTTTGCAAAATCAATAACACTAAGACTTGGATAGGTTTGTTTAAATTTCAGTTCCTGATCTGTCTTTGTTTCTATTTGAAAACTACCACCTTCTTCTATCAATGTTATTACTTTATCTTTATGCTCTAAAGGGGTTCCCGCCTTTAAACAATCTGTAACATCTACATCTGGCAGACGTAATATAACGGGGAGTTCATGTGGCCCAGCTAAAATTTGTATTGGTTTTGCTGTTTGGTCAATAGCTTGTGATTTATCAAAGTAACTGTAATTTATTTTTGAATCTCCTGAACCTATTTCAACATCTATCTTAGTATAAAAACAAGGTTTAAACTCTGCCACATCTGTAACAATATCTCCTATAATAACAGGTTTATTCCCCGTTTTTGTGGCATTATTTACGGTTTTTTGTTCTTCTTTGCTAGGGGTTTTTACTTCTAAAACCGTTTGGTCGAATAGTAATTGAGCACCACCATCGACATGATGTGCTACTTCTACAATAAGCTCTATATCTTTTTCGCCAGCACTTTTGCGCCAACGTTGTTCTAAAAACACATTAATAACTACTTTTTGTACCTTAGACGTATTATCACCATGCTGCTGCATGACTTTAACTTCTCTGTTAAAATATTGCCCAAGACTATCGGTTGTATTAGTATCATCATCTATACGGTCGTGCTTAATAACATCTTTATCGTATAAGGTTGCTGTAATGTCATGGCCGTATAAGCCTGTGGTATAGATGTGTAACTGTACGGCTTCACTAAAAAATTTAGACCCTGTGAGGGGGGCACCATTGGTATCGGTCCACTCTACCTTATCAATACTGCGTTTGCCAATAGCATTTATAAAATAGCCATAGGGCGCTTTAAATTTAGGGGCTTTTCCAGCCAATACGGGCTCTATCCAACCAATACCGCCGCCAGAATAGACACTTGGTACTTTAAATTTGGCCTTAGGCCCTTTTAAAGTTTTATGAAACGTAGAATTTTGCGGAAGCTCATGAAACATATTGGCAATCCATTGTACATTATCTACTTGCTCATCGGTTAGGCCTTCTGTATTGGATAACTCTAACACCAAAGACGTATCTGGCATTACCGTAATTAAATTGTCTGTAGTATTTACGGTAATCTCTTTAGAGTGACTTACTACTTTTATACTATGTTTTATTGCCATATCTTTAGTGTGTTATCGCATCAATTAAAGACTTATAAAGCCTAGATTATTCAACTAATTAGTCCTAAAAATCTCATTAATTCTTTACTTTTCAGTTCTATTGGTAATGTATTTTTCTTTGTATTGCTTTATAAAATCAATATATAAGTCAGGTGTTTTGGGTTCCCCTTCAATCATGTACCATACCGCAGCAGTTGGTGTACCTAACAGTTTTTCGGGATCTAAACCTATTAAATCTTCAGGAGTGAAATTGTCCGACCAAAATCTATTTTGTATGGCTAAATGTTTAGGAAATTTAGTGGGTTCTATCTCTTTAAAATCTCCGTTTTTTTGAGACTTATAAAACCTGTAAGTCGTTTTGCGTGTATACGTTTCCCTATCGTAATATATTAAATAAAAACTGTTTTTATAAAATTTAATAAATTCTAATATAAAAGGTGTTTCGTGCAAATAATTTATATCATTGTAACTAAATTTAATGTGGTTTTTAATATCTCCGCCTCCCCAACCAGCGCCATGACCACCATAGTATTTGCGCTGCGAATCCATCTCTTCTATCGGTATTACCAGATTTTCGGCAACTTCAATATTTATAGTTTTAATTGATATCTCTCTTTGTATTGAAAAAACATATACACTTCCTATCGCTAAAATAACTAGTCCTAAAATTGTAAATCCTATGTACTTTAAAAACGTCATATAAACTGTTTAATCTTCCTCTCTATTGGTAATGTATTTTTCTTTGTATTCTCTAATAAATTCTTCTCTGGTATCCCAGCTATACTTTTTTGGTTTGCCCTCTATTAAATACCATAAATAGGCTGTTTTTGAGTTTTTTTGGTACTAAACCTACCAATTCCTCAGATTTACTATCAGATTTATTCCAAAATAAATTTTGTATAGCTAAATGTTTAGGGAATTCAGTGGCTTTAATTTCTTTAAATTCTCCTTCTTTTGTAGATCTATAAAACTTATAACTTGGATTTTGAATATCAGTTTCTCGATCATAATAAACTATATAAAATATTTCTTTATCCATTTTTAGAACAAGAGGTACAAATGGCGTCTTATGAAGATAATTAACATTATTATAACTAAACTTAATGTGGTTTTTAACATTTCCACCACCCCAACCAGCCCCATGATCGCCATAGTATTTTCTTTGAGAATACATTCTCTCTACGGGTATATCACCTACTTCTTTGTTGATAATAACATTTTCAATCCAAGAATCTGTATCTCTTTGTATCTTTAGGATGTAAATAAATCCAACTATTAAAATAATTAAACTTAAAATTAAGAGATTTATGTATTTTAAAAACGTCATTAATACTTTAGTCTTCTGCTCTATTAGTGATATATTTTTCTTTGTATGCTTTTATAAAACTAAGTTTAATAGAATAATTTTTATAATCATAATCGAATACTTTTTGCTTCCCTTCCACCATATACCATAGCATTGCTGTTTTAGAATAAAACATTTTTTTAGGATCTAGACTTATCAATCTTTCAGGACTATCAGTCTTTCCAAATCCTCTATTTTGAATGGCCACATGTTTAGGGAACTTAGTTGGTTCGATTTCTTCAAAGTTTCCTTTTTTTGTAGATTTATAAAACCTAAAAGAAATTCTTTTTTTATAAGTTTTTCTATCATAATAGACTAAATAAAAATGCCCATTATATTCTCTAATAATAATAAGGTTATAAGGTGTTTTATGAAAATATGTCCTGCCATTATAATCAAATTTAATTTTGTTTTTAAAATCCCCTCCGCCCCAACTAAAACCATGTCCTCCATAAGTTTTTCTTTGTGATTCAATAAATTCTATTGATAAAGTTTCATTTTTATTTACTTTAATATCCTCAACCCATTCTTTCGAATATCTTTGTATTTTAATTATATACAAAACTATTACTAACAAAAACGTAATAGCCATAATAACATATGTTGTGTATTTTAAAAATTTCATCAACCCTTTATTCTTCTCTATTGGTAATGTATTTTTCTTTGTATTGTTTTATAAAATCTAATGAAGAATCAAATCCTTTCGGATAGTCCTCTATCATACGCCATAAAAAAGCTGTTGTTGTGCCTAATAATTTTTCTGGTTTTAAGCCTATTAAGTTTTCAGCATTATCATCTCCATTAAACCATCTATTTTGTATAGCTAAATGTTTAGGAAATTTAGTGGGTTCTATTTTTTCAAAATCACCTTCGGAGGTTGATTTATAAAATCTGTAGGTTATATTTTTCATATCAGTTCGATCGTAGTAAACTAGATAAAAGTCATTTTTGTACATTCTAATAACAATGGGAATAAATGGTACTTTATGAATGTATTTAATATTATTGTAATTAAATTTAATTTGATTTTTTCTATATAAATCACCAAAAAGAGGATACCCATTCAACGTTTTTTTTTGAGAACGTGTGTTTTCTACAGGTAGAATTACATTTTTAGCAACTGTAATATTTTCTATCCAAGTTTCACTTTCTCTAAAAAAAGTAAACACAAAAACAAACCCAAAAATTAAAATTAGTATGGTATATATCACATATTTTATAATTGTCATTTTAATATTATTTATAAATTATTTAAACTTTTCTAAAGTAGCTCCTGCTTTCCTATCTGCTCCAAAGACTGTATCATATTTGTATGGAGGCTTAACTTTAGATTCGGGTTCATGTTCAGAAAGCCTATCCTTATACCCAAATTTATAAACTGTTTCTCTTAGGTAACACTCTAATTCGTCTTCGGGAGCATCTCTCTTAAAAAATAGAAGTATAGCTTTAGATGCTTTTATAGCTTCTAAGGCTCCACGTATAGCGTACACTTCTTTTAGACTAGCATCCGAATTATCAAAACCACCTAAAGAAGGGCCCCATTTACCGTCTTGCTCAACCGCATCTGCTTCGCCATGGGCATGGGAATCTTGCTCGGTATAGGATTGTATTTGAATAATTTCTTTTTTTGAATTTCGAAACACATGAGATGCCGAATACGAATCTTGTACCATGTGCAATATTTTCCCCATAGAGAAAAGGCCGTCATAATTTTCTTTTATAAATCTTGGGTTTTGGCCTTCATCACGTCTTCTTGCCCATTCTTTAACCACTAACGCTCTTTTATACCACGCTTTAGCTTGCGTTACGATCATATCTACCACTTCTTGATTGGTATAATCACCAGCAGGTGCCATGGAATGCCAATATTGCAAATCACCATTATGACTCCTATGTATTAAACTCTTTTTTGTGGAGTCTCCAAATGCTAGAATCCACAACATGCGGTAATAATCTGTTGTTACAGCATTTTGGTTTGCTTCATGGGGTGCATCAGGCCAAGCACAGCCTTCTGCTAATAGCATGTCATACTTTACACCAGCCAATTGTGCCGCTTTTTTTGTGATCATTTCATGTACGGCACCATGACCTCTTATTTTAAAAAATTCTACGTTTACTTTTTTACCATTTTTTAATATAGCTTCACCGTGATCGTCTGCTTTAGTTTCAGTGTATACCAATTGGCTTGCCTTTTCTCTTTTATCTGGAGTTGTAGCACTTACCTTTGCCTTAAACGTTCTTATCTGACCATCTTTACCTTTTATATTAAAACGAGCATATTCAAAATCATTAAATAGTAATTCGTTATATATTACAAAATCTACCGCAAATAAACTGCCTTCGTCTCCTTTTGCATCACCTCCTATATTATCGTAATCATTTCGTAATAAATCATCAATGTAATGCCCTGTTTCTTCTATCATTACCCGAAATAATAACCAAGAAGCATGCAGGTCTTTTTCTGCTTTTAAAATAAGCTTTTCATTAAGATAAATTTTTCCTTTATTATAATACCCTCCTTTATCGGGACTAAGCGTTTTATCGATTTCCCATTTTGGAGATGGCACAGCGCCTTTTATTAGATGTCCCATAAATTCCTTAAGGACAACATGCTTAATATCATCTCCTAAAATAGCCTTAAGGCCTGTTATAAATGGAGTGGAGCTTTCAAAGTTCAATTTTTCGGTACTGTCTAAATAGGGTGTTTTTAAACCTTCGCTTTCTTTTAAATACAAATCACAATCTACAGCAACCACGCGTTCTGGTTCGTTACGCTCCCAATCTTCGACTTCGGCTTCTAGGTCGTTATCTTGAGATTCTACCATCTGCTTTACATTCACCAAAGGGTTAAGGTGACTATGTACGGCGGCATTGGCGTCTTCTACCGCTGCACCTGCTGGCGCCCCTGTCTGTCCATGCCATGTAAACTCTATACAGGGCGCTCCTGCTATGGCACAGGTGGCCTTGCTTTTTTCGGTTAAAATTTGTCCAGAATTGCTAAGCTCTACTTTATTGTAAGGGTCTGTCCAACCTGTTACTGCGGGAACACAAGGCAAAAAACCACTAGAACTAGGTTGTAATTTACAGTGTCCAAAGGTTTTGGCTTGTAAGGGCATCCCCAAATCCATAGTATTGGCCACTAACTTATTACCCCCACTACTGTCATTAATGTAAGCTTTTTGCTGCGATTGTACGACCAACGTATCTGGTACATTACCATATTTACATTTACAAAGTGCACCATTTACTACTACATGTCCTTTACTCATTGTATTGTGTTATTTACCTAACTTAATTTCTTTTCCAAACAGAAAGTACCTCTTCTTTTTTTGCTTTGGTTGAGGCGCCTCTGCTTCGCGTTTTGCTATGGCCTCTTGCTTTTCTTTTGCGCTTTGCGGTGTTTCTGTTTTAAGATTATAAATTTCTACAGCAACATGCTGCGTTTTCCCTGATGGAAAGTCCACGTTTACTGTTCCTGTTATAGCATCTACCATTGGCGCATTTTTATATAATTGGTATACCATATCTAACGCGCCTCTAACACCTGCTTCTGCTTTAAATACAGGAATGGCATAGCCATTTAATATATCTTTTTCACTTCTCTTGTCGCTACACACGCCCTTAAACTTTAGCAATACGGCACCTTCTTTTGTTTCGTGCGCTATAGCTTTCCTTGTTGTAGTATATGCTATTGGCAATACATACGGTAGTAAAGGGTACTGTACCTTTCGTGTTTTTAGCGGATTGTATATCGGGGCAAATATGAGATTGATAAACCACTCTCTTTGAAACAGAAGTGCTGTTAATTGTTTGCCATCGTTAACAACAGCATCCATCTTTTCGACTAAAAGTTGTGTTGTTTTGCCTTTATGGGTCTTTACAATGTGTTGCTTTTCTTTTGCCCAACGTTCTTGTATATCTGGTATATTAGTGATATGAAGCACCTGTCCTAAGGCACTTACTTCTATTTGCAGCGGATACAATACGGCGCCACAACGTGCTACTAACTCTTCTAGTACCCCATCTGGTTTCTTTTCGTTAACAAAAACTTGTTGTTTCTGTAACTCGAAAATGTAATGCTCTTTTTTTGTTTCTTCTATACAAATGACATCTACCTTATAGTGTATTTGTGTGTTTTTATGCGTTTCGTTGGTTTCTACAAGCACGACACCATAGGTACGCTTCACATTTAATGGCGCGAACACAGGCGTTGCTAAAACTTCATTCTTCGCTTGAATAGCATCTATACCAAAATCCCATTTTACCATAATAAGACTTATGTAAGGCTTAAAACAACTTTATCTTATCGTTAGCTTGCACATCGACCTGTTTAGAGCTTACCAGCTCCATGTTTTCTTTAGAGCTTTCTATGCGCACTTTTTCGGCGTTATTTAAAATCTCTTTAGCAACCACGGTAAGGTCTTCTTCCATAACTTGGCTTCCCGATTTGGCCGTAAGCGATGCCGCTTCGGTAACACGGGTTACCATATTGGTGCCTGCATTAATTTTAACCTCTTCTTGGGCGTTTAATTCTATAGTTTTGGCATTAAGTGTGAGGTTCTCTAAAGCAGAAACTTCTATACTATTGCTGGCCGTATCTATGGTTATGGTATTGCTGTTTTTATCCTTTATAGTAATGAGTTCTTTACCGTTGGTGTCATTAAGTTCTATAACATGGCCGCCCTTGGTGGCAATGCCTTTAAAATCGTTTTTGGCACTTTGCCAGCTGCTGTGTTTGTTCACCCCTGTATATAGGGCAGCTTGCATGTAAGGGCGTTCTGCATCGCCATTCTCGAAGCCTATAAGCACTTCGTCGCCCACCTCTGGTATAAAATGAAAGCCGCGATCGCCACCTGCATAAGGGGTCGCTACCCGTATCCACGGTGTGGTTTTGGACAAGGGTTTTTGCCAAGCAAATTGCACCTGTATGCGGCTCATGCCTTGAGGGTCATTGGTGTCTTTGACTACCGCCACCTGTGGGTGCGAACTGTGCATGGCACCGATATCGGTTAAAGGGTAAATATCAATTTCTAAAGGTACGGCCACAAAGCTATTGGTATAGGCACCTCCACGACGGTAATTATGAGTGACCTGCGTGACTCTATAACTGCCAAAACTACCTGCTTTGCTTTTTATCTTTATACTTTTCCCTAGGGTGACTCCCGTATTACTGCTTTCACCTACGAGGCTGACTTGCCGCTGTTCGGTCAATTTTTTTTGCAAGGTTACAGCGCTGTCTAATTGCTGTTGCAGCCTGTTGCTTTCAAAGCCGTAATACACCTGTTGGTGGTCGGCCGTTGGAAATAGTTTTTGACTGGCAGCTGCCGCCTTAGCCGTATAGCCTTGGGCATTGGTTTGTGCCGTCTTACTTGAGGCTTTTACCACGCTTTCGCTGCTGTAATCGTTGCTAAAATAGTTAAACTGCAGGGGCACTGTACCTAGGCCTAAGCTAAAATCTTTTAAGTCTACACCATAACGCAGCGTTATAGGATCGCCCAGATCGGGTTTGCCAAAATAAAGTTTGTTTCTACTGTAGAGCAGGTATTCGCCTTGTGTGGCTGCTAAGTATTGCAAATACCCAAAGGTACTTTGGTGGTGTTGTACAGAATAGGCCAAGGTAGAGTCTTGCTCGGGTTGAATCACGGGGTGGGCTTCTGGGTTGTAATAACGTTGGGTGGCCTTACGTACAATATCTGATAAAGAATGGTCTAAATAGCTGTCCATATGCGGGCCATCGTCTAGCAAGATGCTATTGCTCATGCCTGTAAATTCTATGAGATCGCCCAGACCACCGTAGTCATCTCCTTTTTTGCCCGTGACTTGGGTCACCTTACCTTCAAAAGCAATCATGGTACGGCCTACACCGCCAACATCATTAATCTCGAACACAAAACGTTCGCCTAAAAAGGCTTGAGAACGCTCTAATAAGGTATCGCCTTCTAAGTGCTGTTCTACAGCGTTGCCACGAACAGTGGCTTTAAATAGGGCATGTTGCCCTACCTGTTCTTCTAAAGAAAAGGTTTCGATAACCTTAAAAATAGTTCTATTTATAGATATTTGTAATTCGGTTTCTAATGACATAGTCTATGCGGTATTTGTAAAAAAGAATAAAACCTACAAGTTGCTTTAACAGCCTGCAAATTTTTGAGATATAAGACATTTACTATTGTAAAAAAAGCGTATACTAATGCTTTTAATTTAATTCCAGTCGTTTGTAAACTTAGAGCCTTTTATATCTAAAACCTTAGCGGCTATGATAAGCTCTGTAAACAAGGGATCGGTGTTATTGTGATTAAAGGCTTCTCTGTACTTTAAACAGAAGGCGTCTTTAAAAGCTATTTTTCTAAAGGTAGAGACACTATCTCGATTATACAGAATAAGCTCACCGTCTTTACGGGCGCTGCTAGAAATGGCCCAATCTAAGAGTTCTGTTTGTTTAGTAGACTCAATCTTTAGTGAAATTTTTCCTCCCGCAGATTTTTTAACGGGCTGTCCTGTGCCATCATCTTCTTGAGTGATGGTGTAATCGGCTTCCATAACATTGTATTCTATGTTATCTACTTTTAATTTTGCAAGAAATGACATATTGTGAGATTTGTATTTGCAGATTAATTATCCGATAAATATACGTTGCTTAATAGCTGTTTAGATGTTGTAAATCCGTATTTTTTTGAAACTTTTTTCTACAAAATCAATGTTATACAAAGCGCATGCTTAAAACTGCATGCGAAGCTAGTCCTACAACGCTCTTGATATGCTAATAAAAAGCAAGGAAAGTTCTAAAAAGAGTTGCACAACGCATGTACTTCTAATCTTCTTGATGGTAACGTAGCTTCTCAGCTATAAGCTTCACTATGGCCTCGTGCTTGGTTTTATAAATAGTATTGCCTTCAAAATCTTGCTCATTAAGCAAAAGCTTCACCTTTTTGTATTCCTCCTGATCGATGAACTTTTTACAGGCGCGAATAAATGCCGCACGGCTGCATCCTGTAATGCGTTGTTCGCGCATATTGACACATACAAAAAAGAATTGAAACAATAAAAAACTACTTTTTACGAGGTAAGTAAGCCTTAGGAATGGGGTGCTGCTTTGTTTCTTGCGCCCAGTAGAGGTTTAAAATCCACCAGCGCTTACCGTCATTTATAAGTTGTATACTGTTAATCCCTCTCATAAAAGGCTTGGGGTCTGTTTTGCTATGAAAACATTGAAACGTAGTAAAAACATGAGCTATATTGCCAAAAGTATTAACATTTCTATAAATTTCATTTTCTATAAATCCATTTATTTTAAGCCATTTATCAGAGTTTTTAATGTACTCGTCTGGAGTTAAAAACTTAGCTTTATACACGCCTTCTTCAGTGTTGAAGCCAGAGGGAATGATTTTAGCGCCAGGATAAAATAAAAATTTAAACTGCTTCCAATTACGAGACTCTTTTTTTTCGGCAGAGATTACCTCATACAAAGCCTTAACGGTTTTGTGTAGCGTTTTTACTTTAGAACTATCTATTCTAAATTCTTGTTTAGAATTTTGTTTGGATTTATGGTGCTTTTGGGCTTTAACAGAGCAAATAAAAAGACTAAGGATGAGAAATACTATTAATTTTTGCATGCGATAAGGTAAATTAAAACAAACACTAATTTAAAGATGTCATCACAAACTAGACCAAAAAATTAAACGAAGCTGTTATTTATAGCTTTTTTTAATTCTATCTAAATTACGTTTATTATCACGGTCTTTTATGGTTTCTCGTTTGTCATATAATTTTTTACCTCGGGCTAGAGCAATGTCCAATTTGGCATACCCTTTATCTGTAATATACAAACGTAGAGGAATAATTGTTAAACCAGAATTCTGTACTTCTTTAGAGAGCTTTTTTAGTTCTTTTTTGTTTAAAAGTAGCTTTCGTACCGCCTTTGGTTTGTGGTTATAGTAAGTGCCATAGAGGTACTCTTCTATAGTCATGTTTACTACAAATAATTCGTTATGCGCATTAAATTCACAAAAACTTTCTGCTATAGAGGCTTTACTGTTTCTAATTGATTTTATTTCTGTACCACTTAATACAATACCAGCAGTATAGCGATCTAATATTTCATATTGGAAACGTGCCTTTTTATTCTGTATGTTTATGGTTTTTTGCATGCCGACAAAATTACATAATTTTATGAATAGAGTTTCATGTAAATACTTTAAACGTTAAATAAATTCTAATTACCATAAAGATGTTTTAATTAGATTTATTTTTAATTTTTAAATAGATATGATATTTTAATGAAAGTTGTACTTTTTAGTCTGTTTTTACTTGTATGCTTAGGGAGTTGTACCAGTGTAAAAACGCATAATACGGCCATAACCAAACAACACACTGTAGCGGCACTACATGCAGATGTTGACAAACTGTATGAACAGCTTAAAAAGCACCATCCACGATTGTACCAGTACACTTCAAAAAAAGACCTAGAGTTTCAAATTGATAGTGTAAAACAAACCATAACTAAGCCCTTAACGTCAAGAGCTTTTTATAAAAAGGTAGTCCCGGTATTTATGCAAGTACGACAAGGACATTTGTCACTAAGGCCTTCAGGGAAACGTTTTACAAGGTCTGCAAAAAAAGTATTGAAAAAGAAAAAATTTGAATTTTATGATTTAGATTTCGAGTATTTGGAAGGCAAATTATGGGTAAAACGAACCGTTGGTAAAGATTCAAGTTTTGTTGGGGCAGAAGTGCTTAAGGTAGCTAATACTCCTGTAGATACATTGGTAGAAACCTATAAGAAACGATTTGCATCCGACGGATTTAATACCTCATTATACAATAGAGCTATAGGCCGTTTTTTTAAAGTATTGTATGTAAGAGATAAGGGGTTTTTAGACAGTTTAAAGCTTACATTTAAACTTAAAGATTCTACCTTTACTAAGCTATTTAAAAGAATTTCAAAAAAAACTAAAAAGAAAAAAGAAGATACATTACGACCCTTACAGGATAGTTTAAAACAAAAAAAAGAGATACAACCATTATCTAAATTAGCGCTGAAAGCCAGACGGTTGGCGAAGAAAAAACAGAAAAAAAAGAATAAGGTATATGGTTTTATACCACGAAGCAAAGACTATACTCGAAATTTTAATTTCATAGGAAGCGATACCATAGTGGGGTATATGAAAATAAGAGGTTTTTCTAATGGGAACTATAAAACATTTTATAAAGAGAGTTTTAAAAAGTTAGACAGTGCCAAAGCCAAACATCTTATTATAGATTTAAGAGATAATGGCGGTGGACGTGTTGCCGAGGTTAAACATTTGTACAGCTATCTCGCTAAAGCACCTTTTCAGTTTTTAGAGAATAGTGAGGTTGCTAATAGAATGCCTTTTTTTAATGTAGTCACATCAAATACATCACCAGTGTTAGTTAAATCTATAGCAACACTTTTAGCGCCTTTTTTTGTGGTACATAGTTGGTTTAAGATAAAAAAAGATAAGGGGCATCTATATTACAGGTTTAAAAGCGCTAAATTAGAGCAGCCAAAGCCGTTGCGTTTTAAAGGTAAAATTTATGTACTTATTAATGGTAATTCGTTTTCGGCATCCTCATTAATAGCTACGCATTTAAAAGCCTCTCAACGGGCTACTTTTGTGGGCGAAGAAACAGGAGGTGCTTATAATGGTTGCGTGGCAGGTTTTTATAAAATCTATAAATTACCAACCACAAAACTAATTGCCAGAATAGGAGTGATGCAGCTAGAAGCACCTTACAAACAAACTCCAGATGGTTATGGCGTCACACCAGATGTAGAAATTTTACCAAATGTTATAGATAGAGAGCATCAAAAAGATGTGGAGTTAGAATGGATTTTGAATAATATTAAAGAATAAGGTTAAAAGCTTGTCAAAAATGTATTTATTAGCTTCTTTTTTAAAAAAAATCTTTAAAACGCTTACCTGTAAATTTGTATTTTTGAATCGCATTAATGCATTGGAATATTAAAGAAGTTCCTTGCATAACTTTTATATAACAATTTAGAGAATACTATGAAATCATATGATGTAGCCGTTATCGGTTCGGGTCCTGGAGGATATGTTGCAGCCATTCGTTGTGCACAATTAGGTATGAAAACTGCCATAATAGAAAAATACAATACCCTTGGAGGCACCTGTTTAAATGTAGGATGTATACCAAGCAAAGCCTTATTGGATTCTTCGCACCATTACGACGATGCTGTAAAACATTTTGAAGAGCATGGTATTGAAATCCCTGGAGATATTAAAGTGAATTTGGAGAAAATGATTGCTCGTAAACAAGCCGTTGTAGACCAAACCACTGGTGGGATCGATTTTTTAATGAAAAAAAACGATATTGACGTTTACCATGGTTTAGGAAGTTTTAAAGATAAAACGACCTTACTTATAAAGGGAGATGAGGAATTAGAAATTAGCGCTAAGCATTCTATAATAGCAACAGGAAGCAAGCCTTCTACATTGCCATTTATCACTGTAGATAAAGAGCGTATCATTACATCTACCGAAGCTCTAAAACTTAAAGAAATACCAAAGCACCTTGTCATTATAGGTGGTGGTGTTATTGGTTTAGAATTAGGGCAGGTTTACAGACGTTTAGGTGCAGAAGTCACCGTAATAGAATACATGGACAGAATTATACCTACGATGGATGCAGGGCTGTCTAAAGAGTTAAATAAAGTCTTTAAAAAGGCGAAGTTTAAAATGCAACTGTCTCATAAAGTAAAGTCTGTAGAACGTGTTGGAGATGAGGTGATCATCAAAGCCGATAATAAAAAAGGCCAGGAGGTCGAGTTTAAGGCCGATTATTGTTTAGTATCGGTGGGACGTAGTGCTTACACAGCTGGATTAAATGCAGAAGCAGCAGGCATAGAATTAGACGATAGAGGTCGTGTCGCTGTAAATGCACATTTACAAACCAGTGCAGATAACATCTATGCTATAGGCGATGTTGTAAAAGGTGCCATGTTAGCACATAAAGCAGAAGAAGAAGGTGTTTTTGTTGCAGAAACTATTGCAGGACAAAAGCCGCATATAGACTATAATTTAATACCAGGTGTTGTTTATACATGGCCAGAAGTTGCAGCAGTAGGAAAAACGGAAGACGAATTAAAAGAAGCAGGAGTCGCTTATAAAACAGGGCAATTCCCAATGCGTGCCTTAGGGAGAAGTCGTGCAAGTATGGATTTAGATGGTTTTGTTAAAATCCTTGCCGATGCCACTACAGACGAAATTTTAGGCGTGCACATGATAGGTGCCCGTGCAGCAGATATGATTGCAGAAGCCGTTGTTGCTATGGAGTACCGTGCGAGTGCAGAAGATGTTTCTCGTATGTCTCATGCACACCCTACGTTTACTGAAGCAATCAAAGAAGCCGCATTAGCTGCTACTGAAGATAGAGCTTTACATATTTAAAACTATAGCATTTTTATAAAAAAAGCAGTTCTAAAGAGCTGCTTTTTTTGTTTAGATGTATATATCTCTTAACTATACCAACGTTATAAAAGCATTGCAATGCCGTAAAAGACTTTACGCTTTATTTTTTAATCTCTACAAGTTTAATACTGTTAAAAATGTTTAATAATTTAACATTATATTCAAACAAAACCATGTGAATTATTTAATTTAGCAAAATATAAATCTGTTATATGACTCATTTTAAATTACTTTGTCTTTGTCTAAGTTTATTCGTCTCTATGTCTAGTTTAGCACAAAACAAATTTACAGTTAGCGGTAAGGTTACCGATGCTGCCAATGGAGAAACCGTATTTGGAGCTTCTGTATTTTTAAAAGGGACTAGTATAGGTGCTGTTACTAATGAGTATGGATTTTATTCCATCACAACAACTCAAGGTGATTACGACCTCTTAGTGTCTTACATAGGCTATGAGACCGTATCGCAAAACATTACACTAAATAGTAATTTAAAATTAAATTTTGAATTAAAAGAAGCTTCTACCACTTTAGAAGAAGTAGTCGTAGTAGCAGAAGAATCAGAGCAGGTCAATATTAAAAGTCCGCAGATGAGTGTTTCCAAATTAAAGTCGGAAACCATAAAAAAGATACCTGTTGTTTTAGGAGAAGTCGATATTATTAAATCTATCCAGCTACTACCTGGGGTTACAAATACTGGAGAGGGCTCGGCAGGATTTAATGTGAGAGGTGGTGCAGCCGATCAAAATTTAGTGCTTTTAGACGAAAGTATCATATACAACAGTTCCCATTTGTTTGGCTTCTTTTCTGTATTTAATGCAGACGCTATAAAAGATGTTAAGCTCTATAAGGGTGGGATTCCTGCACGCTTTGGCGGACGTGTATCTTCGGTGTTAGATGTGAGACAAAAAGATGGCAATAGTAAGACTTTCGAATTAAACGGAGGTATTGGTGTCATCTCTAGCCGACTTTCGGCAGAAGGCCCAGTGTTAAACGATAAAGGCTCCTTTTTAATTGCAGGACGTGGCTCTTATGCGCATTTATTTTTAAAAGCCACAGATATTGATAATAGTGCTTATTTTTACGATTTAAACCTTAAAACCAATTATAATATCAATGCCAAAAACAGACTATACCTGTCTGGATACTTTGGAAGGGATGAATTTAATTTTGGTGCTAATTTTTTAAGCGGTTATGGAAATACCTCAGGGAATTTGCGTTGGAATCATATTTACAGTGATAAATTGTTTTCTAACTTGTCCTTAATATTTAGTAATTATGACTACCAGTTAGATTTTAAAGCGTTTGATTTCGATTGGATTTCCGAAATTACAAACTACAATATTAAATACGATTTAAGCTATTACAGAAGTGATAAACTAAAACTAAATTTTGGGATAAATTCTATTTACTATGATTTTAACCCTGGAGAAATAAATCCAACGACCGAAACTTCTTCTATAAATCCGTTACTATTAGATCAAAAACGTGCTTTCGAGAATGGCATATATGCTAGTGCAGACTATAAAATCACCAATACATTAACGGCTACATTTGGTCTAAGACATAGTTACTTTGCCCGATTAGGTGGGCAAGCTTTGGTCGATTATGAAAATAATCAACCTATTGTTTACAACGAAACCTTGGGGATTTACGAAGAGGGTATTGCTGTAGGAGAGACTAATTTTGAACGTAGTGCAACTATTGAAAGTTTTAGTAATTTGGAACCACGTTTGGCCATGGCCTATCAATTAAACGCTGATACGTCTGTAAAAGCAGGCTATAGTAGAACTGCTCAGTACATACATTTGTTGTCTAATACTTTATCTGTTACGCCTTTAGATGTATGGGCCCCAAGTGGAAAATTTATAAAGCCTCAGTTATCAGACCAATATGCCATTGGGTACTTTAGAAATTTTAAAGACAAACAGTATTCGTTAGAGGTTGAAACCTATTATAAAACCGTAGATAATCGCATAGATTATGTAGACGGCTCCGATCTTATTGGTCAAAATACGATTGAGACAGAAATTTTAAACGGAGAACTAAGAGCTTATGGTTTAGAGTTTTTATTCAAAAAAAACAAAGGGAATTTTACAGGCTGGTTGGCCTATACCATATCTAAAGCAGAGCAACGGACACCAGGAGGGCGAGCAGGAGGGCCGGGAATTAATAATGGCAATTGGTACTATGCGCCTCATGACAGAACTCACGATGTATCTGTAACGGGAAGTTATCAGCTAAATGCCAAATGGAATTTTGGAGCCAATATAATTTATCAAACAGGGCGTCCTGTTACCTTTCCAGATGGACAGTATTCTTATGAAGGTATTAATGTAGCTAATTTTTCTGATAGAAATGCAAGCCGTTTAACAGCTTACCATAGGATAGATGTATCTGCAACTTATGTGCCTAACCGTAAACCTGATAAACGTTGGAAAGGGGAATGGGTTTTTGGAATTTATAATCTTTATAACAGAAGAAATGCAGCATCAATATCTTTTGGACAAAATAGAGAAACAGGAGCTAATGAAGCAACGCGTACTGCCATTTTTGGAATTGTACCATCAGTATCTTATAATTTTAAATTTTAACGTATGAAATGGCATCTATTTAGAGTTTTATCTTTACTAAGTTTACTAATCACGTCGTGTACCGATGTAGTAGATGTAGACGTCCCAGAGGCAGCACCTAGGTTGGTGGTAGAAGCTTCTATAGATTGGGAAAAGGGAACGCGAGGCAATGCACAATCCATAAAGTTAAGTACATCGACACCTTTTTTTGAAAACCAAACTAACACAGGGGTTACTGGTGCTACCGTTAGTATTACCAATACAACTACAAATGAAGTTTTTGACTTTACAGATGAAGGTGAGGGAGTGTACACGACCTTTAGTTTTAGACCTGTTTTAAATCAAACTTATATATTGGAAATAAATTATGAAGGTGAAACATACATCGCAGAAGAAACTATGACGTCTGTGGTGGCTATAGATGAAATAAGACAGTCTAGAACAAGTGGTTTTGATGATGAAGCCTTAGGCGTAGATATCTTTTTTAATGACCCTCCTAATGAAGAAAATTTCTATTTTTTTAGGTTTAAAGAAGAAGGCGATTTATTTCCAGAACTTTTAGCACTGCCAGACGAGTTTACCGATGGCAATCGATTAGAAGTGTTTTTTGAAAAAGAAGAAGATGAAGATGCAAATATTGAAGAGTTTATGCCAGGAGATATTGCTAATATTAAATTTTATGGCATATCAAAGCAATATTTTAACTACATAGATATATTAATTGATCAGTTTGAAAATGCGAGTAATCCTTTTGGCACTGTACCTGCGTCTCTAAAAGGAAATTGTATTAACCCTGCTAATCCAGAAAATTATGCCTTTGGTTATTTTAGATTAACAGAGGTGGTTTGCGTATCTTACGTTTTTGAATGATAAGGGCTTTTTTAGCTTGTAAGATAAATTTTATTAACAATTGCGAATTAGTGTTTGTTTTCGATAAGAATTAATTTATTTTTATTTTCTTTTGCACAAAATGTGACTTATAAAATAGTGACGTGTCTTATAACTATCAACACCTTAATTAGCGACAAAGCTACATTTGAAAACCATCGATAAAATTAATACAACATCAGATGAAGATCTGGTTAAAGCAATACTAGAAGGCAACAATACATTGCTGTTCGAAGTGCTTTACGACAGGTACGCAACCTTAGTATATAATAAATGCTACGGGTTTGCCAGAGATGAAGATGAGGCTAAAGACCTTACACAGGATGTGTTTTTAAAGCTTTTTGTAAAATTGGGAAGTTTTAAAGGGAAATCTAAATTTTCAACATGGCTTTATGCATTTACGTATAACCATTGTGTAAATTTTGTAACTAGAAATACCGCAAAAAAAATAGAGAAAAAAGCGGTAGATAATGCGGGTATAGAAAACATTTCAGATGATGAAATAGAAGACAATGATTTTCTTAATATGCGTGTAGATAAGCTTAAAAAAGCAATGAATCTTATCGCGCCAGAAGAAAAAATGATACTGCTATTAAAATACCAAGACCATCTTACCATTAAAGAGATTGAAGAGGTGTTAGGTATTGGACAAAGTGCAGTAAAGATGAGAATAAAAAGGGCAAAAGATAAGCTCACACAAGTTTACACTAATAATTTATAAACCATGGAAAATCCATTTAAACAAATAGACACGCCGCTTAGGGAAGTTCCACCGGAACTTAAGGCTAAGGTGATGAGTGATATTGCCATGGCTAAGCTTATTATGGAACTAGCAGCCTTGTTTTCCTATAACATAGGACATGTTATAGAAACAGTGATTAATAAAAGAGATAAAAAATAAACCAATTATAACCCTAACTAAATTTTTTATAACTCATGGATAAAGCAGCAGAATGGAAAAACATGGCCATGTCCTCTTTAGGTACGATGTGGACAGAGATAACTAAGATTATTCCAAGTATTTTAGGAGCTCTTATTATTCTTATTATAGGTTGGTTAGTTACCAAGCTAATTGTACGTATTGTTAAAAAAGCTTTAAAGCTTGCTAAAGCAAATAAACTAGATGATAAACTTAATGAAATAGAACTTATAGAAGGTAAATCGCTTAATTTCGATACCATAAAAATAGTATCTAAATCTATAAAGTGGATCATGTATATCATGTTAATTATTATGGTGTCCGATGTGTTAGGGCTTACCATGATTTCACAACAGATAAGCAATCTTTTAGGTTATTTACCACAGTTATTCTCTGCATTAGTCATATTTACCATAGGTTTAGTATTAGCCAATGTGATAAAGAAAGGTTTAAAATCCTTTTTTGAATCTATGGACTTATCTGGTGCAAAAATTATAAGTCAAATTGTATTTTTTTTAATTGTCGTTTTCACCTCTATTACGGCTTTAAATCAAGCAGGCGTAAATACAGAGATCATTACTAGTAACATTACAATGATTTTAGCGTCTTTTCTATTAGCATTTGCATTAGCCTTAGGGTTTGGTGCTCAAAAAACGGTAGGAGACCTTTTAAAAACATATTATACTAGAAAAACTTATGAAGTAGGACAAGTGGTAAAATTTAACGCCATAGAAGGTGAGATAGAATCTATTAATGGTATATCCATAACATTAAAAACAAAAGAAGGCAAACTTATAGTGCCTATTAAAGATATTGTAGAGAGCCAAGTAAGTATACGGGATTAACTTTAAAGTTAGGGTTAAAATTTGGTTGGTTACTTTTCTGTATGCCAAAAAGCTCTCTACATTAATATTTATACATAATAGTACCTGCTATAAAATGTATTTCGGTAAGTTGTTATCATCTCTTTTTAAATCTTATGACTACTCATAAAACAAGTTCGTATTATTTTAATATGTTGTAAGTATATTCTTTTTTAATTTAAAACACGTGTATTTTGACTATTAAATACGTATTTCGTCGATATTTGTTTTTAATACTTTAAATAAAATTGAAAAAAAAATGAAGTCTCTAATATTGTAGTATAGAAACCAACCCCTACATATTTTGACAGACGAAGCATTAGTTTTAAAGATTAGAGATACTAAAGATATGGCGTCTTTTGGTATCCTTTACGACAGATTTTCTAAGGTTGTTTACAACAAATGTTACACTTTTGTAAATAATGAAGACGAAGCCAAAGATTTAACTCAAGACATTTTTTTAAAACTGTTTGTAAAACTTTCAAGTTTTAAAGGCAATTCAAAATTTTCTACATGGCTATATACGTTTACTTATAATCATTGTATTAATTACGTAACTAGAGATAAAAAACGAAAATACGAAAAACGATATTCTCATTTTTTCGAGTATGAGTCTATAGAAGAAAGCAAAGAAGATTCTAATACTAGAGAGACCGATTTCTTAAAGAAGTGGAACTACGCATTAAGCCAGATGTCTGATAAAGATAAATCCATTATTATTCTAAAGTACCAGGAAAAGGTATCCATAAAAACTTTAGAGGATTTGCTGGGTGTTAGGAATAGTGCAGCTAAAATGAGAGTGAAAAGAGCTAAAGAACGTTTCACGTTTTATTATAATGAATACCAAGAAGAAGAAAAATTATTAAAAGTATCTTAAAATTTGTAGAGTACTCTTGTATGTATTGAATACCTTAGTTAGGGTTAAAATTTGGTTGGTTCCTTTTCAGTATATATAACATATTACTCTACATTGTTTTATCCCTTTCTAAACACTTAGAAAGGGATTTTTTGTTGGCATCTATTTTTAACCCGCTTTATGAGATAGAACATCTATTACACCTTTGAGCTACTGCAAATACTGGCGCTACACTACTTTTTTCAATTTAACCATAGCGATGCTATGCTAAAATCAAGAAAAAGTCAGTATTTATGGTATCTCAAAGCTTCACGACAATGTTCTATCGCATAATTCGGGTTTAAGATGTATTGCTAATAAAAGTATATTTAACATTGGGATGTGCTAAATGTATGTTGATGTGATTTAGCATAGCCTTAAATTATTTTATACCAATGCTGTTAGGTTTAGCGAAGTGCTAAGACCAATTTTAAAAAATTGCTTAGAAAACACAAAACCATGTCTATAGAAACTTTAAAAACAGGATTAGAGCGTTACACAGAAAAAGTAAAAACACGTGTAGCGGTTTTTAAAAAATCAAATAAAAAAATGTTTCAAAAGAAATCAACAACGGTAGAAATTGTATTGCCCTGTGGTTATGATTTTCCCATTTTAGGACATTTGTAGAGTTCTGTTTTTTATCAATCAAGGGTTTATTATAAATTAAAAAGGAATTAAAATGAGTTTATTAGCAGAGTTACAAGTGTTAAAAGATAGATCGGCAGCAAACATCCCTAAGGACAAGTTAGATGTTATGTTAGGCAGTACAGCAGCATTGGTAAAAGAACACTTATCTGACAAGGCTTTGAAAGTAGGCGAACAAATGATTAATTTTGAATTGCCAAATGCAAAAGGCCTAACAGAAAATTTAGAAAATTATTTAAGCAAAGGCGCAGTAGTTATTTCGTTTTATAGAGGTGGGTGGTGTCCCTATTGTAACATAGAATTGAAAGCATTACAAGCAATTTTACCCCAAATAAAAGAAAAAGGTGCTAGCTTAATCGCAATAACTCCAGAGACACCAGATAATTCTTTGACAACTTCTGAAAAGAATAATTTAGAATTTTCAATCCTTAGCGATATAGATAATAAAGTGGCTAAACAGTTAGGTTTGGTATTTAAAATGCCAAAAGCGTTACAAGAGGTGTACAACAGCTTTAATTTAGATGTTGCAAAGCATAATGCAAATAATGATTATGAATTGCCAATGCCAGCAACCTATGTGGTAAACACAAAAGGTGAGGTTACTTACGCGTTTGTTCCTGAAGACTATACAGAACGTGCAGAACCCCAAGCGATCTTGGCTGCATTATAATATAAATTTACACTAATAATATAATACGGGCAGGATGCTATCAATCGCATCCTGCCCGTATTATTTAACATCTTAAAAAAACATTCATGGCAGGTATGGTTTTATACAGTCCTAAACAGCTAAAAATAGGGGTGAATTTGCATTAAGGTACTCCTAATTCAGTATTGTACAGGATTCTTTATACATTTTATAGAAGTAGTTTTACGATCATAAATAATAATCAATATTTAGATGAACTTAAACTACTACTAATGAATACAATTAATTTTTTAAAAAAAAATAGTATCTCCTATGTAATGCTATTGTATGTTGTCTTGCGATGTAGTGCATTGCAGGCCCAAGAGTATCCTTTTAACACACCGAACACTATTACAGCATCTCTAAATGTAGAAACGGCTAACACAGAGGTGTTTAATAATAAAATTATAGGCTATAATATAGAAGGCTTTAACAGTAGAGTTCAAAAAGACTTTTTGAAATTAGTAAACCCCGTCACCATTCGCTTTCCTCATGGTGTTTGGGCGAATTTTTACGAGTGGGAGGATGATACTTACCAACAAGATGACTATGATAATGGCAGCCATCAAAATACTTTAGATGTATATGTACGCAGTATTAGAGGGCATATCGCAGGGATAGCAGATTTAAATGCAGATCGAAAAGCTGCTAATAATGGTGAAGGTTACGATATGATGTGGACCTACAGCATCAATTTTGATGACGGAGCAAGTAGTGTCGCCAGAGCAAAAAAAGATATAGGCTTAGGGCTTGAAGTTAAAGCCATAGAGCTTGGTAATGAACATTTTTGGAAAAATCAGCGTGCCAATAGAACAGCGACACCAGCCCAATACCTTGCTGCAGCTAGCGAAGTATCTCAAGCGCTTAAAGCCGAATTTCCAGATATTAAATTATCTATACCGCTAGGCTGGAGGCGAAATCAGACCAATTATAATAACGAAATTATTGGAGATGGTACGTATTTCGATGCCGTTACCGTTCATAAATACGTAGGGGAAGATCCAGATATTCCAGGAGGAAGCGATAACGCTTACAGTAATTTATTAACCGCTAAATTAGAATTGGCAGAAGATGTAAATTGGGTAAGAGATAACTTTGCACCAGGTAAACCTGTATGGCTAACCGAGTGGGGTATATCTGCTTCATCTGGTAGGGAGGCCGAACATGCAGGCGCCTGTTTAGGTATGGCAGATGCTTATATGTATATGGCAGAGCATCAAGATATATACGAACGTGCCAATTGGTTTAGTTACAATAGAATTTTAAATTCCATGGTAGTCGTAGATGCAAGGCGACGCCCCATTTATCCATTACAAAAAAAACCTAACCTATCAACGTATGAGATTGTACAAGATGTGTTTAGAGATGCGACCATGATGGCAGGAACCGTCACAGCATCTGTAAATTTAACAAGTAGTCGAGGTAGTGTTAAAGCTGTAAATGCAAGGGCAACTACAAAAAATGGAGAAACAAAAGTAATTGCCGTTAACTTAACCGATAAACCAGTAGCATTTGAGTTAAAGTTTGATGCTGTCACATATCAAGGGGATTTCACTCATGAAGCACTTGTATTTGAAAATTTAGGTCCTGTGGCTCCTGTAGATTTTTTCTCTAATCAATTAGATCTTATAAAAGAAGGGACTGGGGCCATAACGTTACCGCCATTGTCTGTTAGTAAAATTTCAGGAATTGTTCTTGAGGGCAACCAGTTGAGTATTACTGATACGAAATTGCAAGCACAAGACCTAAAAGTATACCCTGTGCCTAGTAATACAGGGAAATTCACTTTAAGCAAATCGAAAAAATGGAAAGTATACTCTTTAATTGGAGCTAAAGTTAAAGAAGGGAATGGAAATACGGTAGACCTTTCAGGATTTTCTAAAGGCATGTATATGTTACAAACAGAAACAGGTATTCTAAAACGATTAATTTATAACTAACCGTTTTAGAGGATTAGTTTAGATTCAAAAATCTCTTGTAGTTTATAACAACTACAAGAGATTTTTTTTTAAAAATTTATAGAATATTTTAACTCACAGATAAAAGCACTTTCGTTACATTAAAAAACATAGCGTAGCGCTAGTATTGGCAGCATTTGAAAGCCGTAATAGAGTTTCTTATTGCACAAAACAGGTTAAAGGTTTCGGTTTTTAGGTAAGGCTATCTTATGCTTGTGGCGTTTGGCGTTTTTTAAGTATACGTACTTTAATTTTATATATTCTGTTTGTTTTTAGTTTTAGGGGTTAAGTGTAAACCATAGATCGCTTAGATTTTTATTAGAACATATTTATAAGTTTTTGATATGTTGTAGTTTACGTTTAATACATGTACTAATGGCCTTGGAAGCCCGTATAGGCTACTTAGTGTTTTAGACAAAGAAAGTTTCTGCTTTATGGTAGAGGAATCACAAATTTAATTATTTTAGAGTTTAAAAATTGTAACACTTTGTGCTTATTCTGATAGTTACTTGCTTTCTAAACGCACATAGCGTTAGTAAAAATTGAAATGATTATGAAAAAAAGTTACCTAGTAATAACTATTTTACTACTATTAAATTGCTCAAGTTCAGATTCTAATGAAAGCATTGAGGAAGATGAAATTAAAACAGATCTAACCGTCGAATACAGTACTAATGCGGGAGTTCTCGACATAACAACAGACCCTAGTGGTAATGTTTATTACTTATCTCAAGACCTTGGAGGTTCTGACGCAGATTTTAAAATAGACTTATTTAAGGTGTCATCAACAGGTGAAAAAGAAGTTTTAAATCGATTTGGACTAGAATTTTTTACTAATTTTTCTAAATTGACGTATTACAATAACAGTCTTTTTCTTGTGTTTAGCAGGATTGAAATAGCAGATAGAATATACAGTTTTGATGTATTAAACAAGACTTTAAATTCTTTCCAATTGGATAAAAATACTAATATGAGTACTCCTTTTTTATTGGATGTTTCATCATTAAATAATGGTAGTTTTGTCGTGTATGATAGCGAAATTAGAGGTGTTAAGATATTTAACTCTATATTAGAAAGTGAAACTTTAATTGCAGGCTCTAAATCAAATGAAATTATTGATGGTGCAGGTCTTGAAGCTAGTTTTAAAAATGTATCTGAAATAGCTGTTAAAAATAATGAGACCTTTTACGCTTTAGATGATTTCAACATTATTAGAGAAATTAGCCTTAAGGACAATTTTTATGACGTAAAGACTATTTATACCTCTAATGCTAACGTTATAAAAGATATTGAAATTACATCTAACGGCATATTGTATATCGCAGTAGAGAATGAAGGTATATTTTCAATTGATACGAACAAAACCACTCTACAAGCATCGGTTTTTGCAAATGCTAATTTTAGTTATTCTATTAGAAATACAGATCAAGTAGGAGAAATTAATATGAAAGATATAGGTTTTTTAGATTTCATTCAAAATGATTTGATTTTAATAGATCGAAAAGATGCTAACCTTATTCGAATAAATGATTTCAAAACTCAATTTGAAAGTATTAAGTAAACTGTTATCAATAATTAAGGCGCCTAGGCTTTTATTGACCTATCCGTGTGCTAGGTTAAGCCTAGGCTTCTAACTAAATAATAGTTTTATAAGAGGTATAAACTTAGCAGTAATAAAGTTGTTTCCTATTTTGATGAGTTTTAGCTAAACAGGACATAGCAAAGTTTATACAAAACCGTTGATTACATTTGAGAAATGACAGAAACAATAGACAAACTCGAACACTTATTGAAAAGAGGATTGGAATATTTAAATCAATCTTCTGAGTTGGAACTTCGTCGGAAAGAATCTGATGAAAAATGGTCAAAGAAAGAAATTCTGGGACACTTAATAGATTCAGGAATTAATAATCTTCAAAGATTTACGGAAGTTCAGTTTGAAAATAAACCCTATCGAATTAGAAACTATAACCAGAATGAATTAGTTAAAGCGAATGACTATCAGAATTCTAACACTAATGAGATTGCTCAATTATGGAAAGCCGTCAATAATCAAATTCTAAATATACTGCAAAAGCAAACAGAGGAAACTTTGAGTTATGAGATTGAATTGGAAAGAGAGAATTACACAGATTTAAGATTTTTAATAAAAGATTATGTAGAACATTTAGAGCATCACCTAAAACAAATACTGACATAAAAACGCTAACCAATAACTACATTAAAAAACGAGTAACTGTACCAATAAAGTTAAAGAATTTTGATGTATTTAGCTGTAATAATTACTTTCGTTTATTGCGTTTGTTGTAGTTTTTATCCCCTTTAGTTTTAGGTTTTTTATATTTAGCCGCTATTTTATATTTATAACTGCCTCCTAAATTTTCTTTAGAGTTTTTTGCCGATTTTTCGTGAAAAGCAGGCCCTGGAGCATCTTCATCACGACGTTTGGTAGGGTTATTACGTTCTTTTATTTGCGGGCGTTCTTCTGGGATAAGCTCTGTAGAGACTTCAACAGTATCAGGTAGTGTTAGTACAGGAATTTCCATTTGCATTAAACCTTCAATAGAGGCAATAGACTCAGCTTCTTTTTCAGTAGAAAAAACCAAAGCCTCACCTTGGCGTTCAGCACGCCCCGTTCTACCAATACGGTGCATGTAATTTTCGGGATATTCAGGCGTATCAAAATTAATAACATGACTTACATTATCAATATCTAAACCACGCGCCATCACATCTGTAGCCACTAAAATACGATTCACACCTTCTTTAAATTGTTCAATGCTACGCAAACGGTAATTTTGCGTTTTATTAGAGTGGATGACACAGAGTTCTTCTTTGAAAAAGGCGTCCAATTGTTCGAATAAACGGTCTGCCATACGTTTGTAAGCGACAAAAATAAGAACACGATGAAATTTGGAGTCGTCTTGTAGCAAATCGACTAACAAATTTATTTTAGTGTAAAAATTAGGAACTACGTAACGCTGTTGTAAAATGTTTTCGAGAGGCGTTCCCGAAACAGCAATAGAGATGCGTTCTGGATTTCTAAAAAAATCAGTAATCAATTCGTCAACATCTTGAGTCATTGTAGCAGAAAACATGATGTTTTGACGGCGTTCTGGGAGGATGTCAAAAATATTAATAAGTTGGTGTCTAAAGCCTAAATCTAGCATGACATCTACTTCGTCTATCACTAATTTTTGAATGGACTTTAATTGTAATACTCGACTCAATGCCAAATCATACAAACGTCCAGGCGTTGCTACCAAAATATCAAGACCCTCAGCAATAGCTTGCTTTTGGGTATTGATATTAGTACCACCATACACACCTAAAACACGAGTGTTAATATATTTCGAGAGTTTTTCAATTTCTTCTACAACCTGCACCACCAATTCGCGAGTAGGTACTAATACCAGTACACGCGGATTTTCCTGTTGCGAAAACTTTAAGTTTTTCAAAATAGGTAACATGTACGCGAAAGTTTTACCTGTTCCCGTTTGCGCTATAC
>CAZLTR010000022.1:0-6404 GCA_964562415.1 uncultured Hyunsoonleella sp.
TGGAAAACATGCAAATGATCTATTCGATACTTTCAATGCAACTTCTGTAAACGCTGCTAGAATCGGTCAGGTGCATATTGCAGAAAAGAATGGGAAAAAACTTGCTGTGAAAATCCAATATCCAGGAGTTGCAGAAAGTATTGCTTCAGACCTCGCCATGGTAAAACCTATAGCCATGAGTATGTTTAATATTAAGGGAAAAGATTCTGACAAATACTTTAAGGAAGTAGAGCACAAACTCGTTGAGGAAACCAATTACAATTTAGAAATCGCTCAAAGTAAAGAGATTTCTAGTGCTTGCAGCCATATAGCACATTTAAAATTTCCAAACTATTACGAAACCTTGTCTTCCGAACGTATTATTACTATGGATTATATGGAAGGCGAGCACCTTTCTGAATTCACAGCTTACAATACAAACAAAGCTAGAGCTAACCAGCTTGGCCAAGCCCTTTGGGATTTTTACATGTATCAAATTCATAATTTGAAAAAAGTACATGCCGATCCACACCCTGGTAATTTTCTAGTCTCTTCAGAAGGGGCGCTAATCGCTTTAGATTTTGGATGCATGAAAACCATCCCCCTTGAGTTTTACATACCTTATTTTGAATTGGCTAAAAAAGAAAACATTAGTAATAAAGCCTATTTTATTGACAAGTTATACGAATTAGAAATCCTAAAACCAGAAGATTCGAAAGCTGAATTAGAGTTTTTCACGGAGATGTTCCACGAAATGCTTAGTTTATTTACGCAACCATTCCACCAAGAGACATTCAATTTCTCTGATGCTGAGTTTTTTGGCAAAATTGCCGAGCTAGGCGAACGTTATTCTAAAAGTACCGATTTGAAAAAAATGAATGGTAATCGCGGCTCTAAGCATTTTATATACATTAACCGGACGTTTTTTGGACTATACAACTTAATGTTCGACTTAAAAGCCGAAAACATTTCAATTAACAATTATTTACAACTCTCATAAATATGGCTTATTTCAATGCAGACGATATCACTAAATTAGACCATATTTTCAAAATTAATTTGATTAATAGCTGTTCTGGTTACAAATCGGCAAATTTAATTGGTTCCATATCAAAAGATGGTATAGAAAATGTCGCCGTATTTAGTTCTGTGACACACATTGGTTCAAGCCCTGCTATTTTAGGTTTCTTTTTACGACCTACAACTGTCCCAAGAAACACCTATGCAAATTTAAAAACCACAGGGTATTACACCATCAATCACATACACAAAGCCATTACAGCAGATGCACACCACACCTCTGCTAAATACGACAATAGTATTTCAGAATTTGATGTTACGCAACTCAAATCGGAATACAAAACAGGATGTTTAGCTCCATTTGTCAAAGGAGCACCTATCCAACTAGCCATGGAATATATAGAGGAATACGATATTAAAGCCAATGGCACCATCCTAATACTTGGAAAAATTATAGGCTTGCATGTTGACGATTCTTTTATTGAAGAAGACGGGTTTATTAATCTTGCCAAAGCACAAGTTGCTACCATAAACGGATTAGATGGTTATGCCGTTCCTAAATCTAAAACGCGTTATGGGTACCAAAGACCAAAAACAATAGAGTCACAACACTAGCATACGCTTTAAGTTTAGAATAACATACATAAGCGTTACCTATTAGTACCCTAACCTGTCTTTTTAAAATAACAGTGATAGTATACAGCTGTTTATGTTATTTTAAAATCATTTGTAGCTGCAAACGCTTAACACATAAATAGAGGTTTAATCTATAAAAACAAAATTGTATGACTATTCTTGTTACTGGAGCAACAGGGTATATTGGCAAACGCCTTATCCCTTTTTTACTTAACCAAGGACATACTGTAGTATGCGCTGTTAGGGATAAATTAAGAGCAGATAAAAGCTATGCAGAAGATAGTAATGTGCATGTGATTGAAGCCGATTTTTTAAAACCAGAAACTTTACACAACATACCTAAAGCGATTGATGTTGCTTACTACCTTATACATTCTATGTCTAACACATCTCGTGATTTCGAGTCTTTGGAAGAGCGGTGCGCTGTTAACTTTAAAAATTATCTAGAACAAACTAAAGTTAAGCAAGTTATTTATCTTAGTGGTATCACCAACGAAAAACAGCTTTCTAAACACTTAAGGTCTAGAAAAAACGTAGAGCAGCATTTGGCTTCCAAACACTACGCGCTTACTATTTTTAAAGCAGGTATCATTGTAGGCTCAGGCAGCTCCTCTTTCGAAATTATTAGAGATTTGGTTGAAAAACTGCCGTTTATGATCGCTCCTAAATGGCTCAACACTAAAACACAACCATTAGCTGTACGAGATGTGCTTGCGTTTCTTTCCAAGGCTGCAGGACATAAAAGTTTATATAATAAAACCTATGATGTTTTTGGTCCAGAAGTCCTCACCTACAAAGAAATGCTATTACAATTTGCCGAGGTAAGACACTTAAAACGTTATATTTTTACGGTGCCAATAATGACGCCTAAATTATCGTCCTATTGGCTTTATTTCGTGACTTCTACATCTTATAAGTTGGCGACTTCTTTGGTAGATAGCATGGGGGTACAAATTATAGGGAAACCAAGTGCTATTAATAAAATTTTAAACGTTACGCCCATTACCTATAAAGCCGCTGTTAGTTTAGCTTTTGAAAAAATTGAACAAAATGGAATTGTTTCTAGCTGGAAAGACTCTATGGTAAGCAGTGGCAGACTAAGAAACAGTCTTCACAAATACATTAACGTTCCAAAATACGGATGTTTTAAGGATTACAAAGAACGTACTATTACAAACACAGAAGAAACTTTAAATAAAATTTGGAGTATTGGAGGCAAAAATGGATGGTACTATGGTACCATTTTATGGCGTATTCGCGGTTATATCGATAAGCTGTTTGGAGGTATTGGTTTAAGAAGAGGACGTACGAGTCCTACAGAATTAGACGCTGGGGATGCCTTAGACTTTTGGCGTGTAATATTTGCCGACAAAGCCCAACAAAAACTTCTTTTATATGCCGAAATGCGACTGCCAGGAGAAGCTTGGTTAGAATTTAAAATAGAGAATAACATACTAAAACAAACGGCTACATTTAGACCTCGCGGTTTGTGGGGGCGCTTGTACTGGTATGCTGTTTTGCCTTTTCATGGCTTTATATTTACAGGAATGATTAATAAACTTGTTAGCGGTGCCTCACAAAAAACAACATTTACCACAGAAAACGTGTCCAACATGTAACCGCCCATTTTCTTGGAGAAAGAAATGGGAGAAAAATTGGGAAACTATTAAATACTGTAGCGAACGATGCCGGAGAAACAAAAACAAACCAACCTCTTATGGTTTAGAAATAACTTAAGAATACAAGATAATATTAGCCTAAGCAAAGCTTTAATCGATAGAGTACCTACTCTTGCTGTATATTGCTTTGACCCAAGACACTTTAAAACCGATAGGTTTGGATTTCAAAAAACAGCAGCTTTTAGAGCTAAGTTTTTAATAGAAAGTGTTCTCGATTTAAAACAAAATCTAAAAGCCCTTGGTATAGAATTATTTGTTTTTCACGCCTATCCAGAAGACCGCATCCCCAATTTAATTTCTCAACATAACGTTACTTCTATCTTTTACCAAAACGAATGGACTCCAGAAGAAACACAGGTTACTAAGGCTGTTAAACAAAAAATAAAGACTACTGTTTTATTTCACGAACATTACGATCAATTTTTATATCATCCTAGCGCTATTAATATGGAGGTTTCTAAAATCCCCCAAGTATTTACACTATTTAGAAAACATGTAGAAAAGCAAAGTAAAGTTCGTTTAGTCACACCACACCCTACTGCACTTGCCCAAACCTCTTTAGAAAACACTACAACGGTACCTAACTTAGAAGACTTAGGGTTTCAAGATTTTGAAGTTCCTAAGTCTACCGCTTTTCCTTTTAAGGGAGGCGAGACCGCTGCTTTACAACGTTTAGACCATTACTTCTTTAAAACAAAAAAATTAGGGGTCTATAAAAAAACTAGAAATGGACTGTTAGGAACCGACTACAGTTCTAAATTTTCACCTTGGCTTGCTAACGGTTGTATTTCTGCAAAAACGCTCTACCAACAAGTGAAAACCTTCGAAAAGACACATTACAAAAATCAATCCACGTATTGGCTTATATTCGAACTCATTTGGAGAGACTATTTTAAATACATTTCTCTAAAACATGGTAATGCCATATTTAAACTAGAAGGCATCCGCAACACATCTTACGAGTGGCAAGATAACAAAGCCCTTATCGATAAATGGATTAATGGCGAAACCCAATCTGCTTTTGTAAATGCCAATATGATTGAGTTAAAAACTACGGGCTGGATGAGTAATAGAGGGCGGCAAAATGTAGCTTCTTATTTTTCAAAAGCGCTACAGTTAGACTGGAGAATTGGTGCAGCTTATTTCGAATCCTTACTCTTAGATTATGACGTACATAGCAATTATGGCAATTGGATGTACGTTTCTGGTGTTGGCAATGACCCAAGAGATCGTAAATTTAATGTGAACCTTCAAGCCCAACGTTATGATGGCCAAGGTAAATTTCAAAAGTTATGGCTGCAACCTTCTCTTTTCTAACATTTGTTCCTCTTAGCTGCCACCCTTCAAAAAAAAATCATATTAATATAATACGCCCTATTTGCGATTAAACACAAGTCCATACAAAACAACACGATGAAAACACTTAGACTTATTTTAGGAGACCAACTCAATATAAAGCATTCTTGGTTTCAAACCTCTAATGAGGATATCTACTACTGTATGTTTGAAATGCGTCAAGAAACAGACTATGTAAAACATCACATCCAAAAAGTCATAGGCTTTTTTGCAGCTATGAGGCAATTTGCAACAGATTTGGAAGCTGCAGGGCATCAAGTAATTTACTTTTCAATCAATGCCTCAAGCAACACACAATCTTTAACAGACAATCTAAACCTATGCCTTAAAACACATAACATAGAACGTTTTGAATACATCTTGCCAGATGAATACCGCTTAGACCAAACTTTAAATGCGTTTTGCGATGCTATAGCCCTGCCTTCTAAAGCATTTCCTGCAGAACATTTTTACACTATGCGCAACGACCTTAAAACATTTTTTAAAGGCAAAAAGCAATACCTCATGGAAAATTTCTATAGAGATATGCGTAAAAAACACGATATTTTAATGGTTGGCGACCAACCAGAAGGCGGCAAATGGAATTACGATAAAAGCAACCGTAACAAATGGAAAGGCGATACAAACATTCCTAACTTTAAGGACTTTAAAAATGATATTACAGAAATTAAAAAGGATATTGCAAGTGCTAACATTGCAATGCTTGGTCAACTAAAAAGCAACACCTTCTCTTATCCCATTACAAGAGGCCAAGGCCTTGTCCAATTAAAATACTTTTGCGAGCACTTATTAATTCACTTTGGCGATTACCAAGATGCTATGCATACTAACGCCGTTTTTTTATTCCACTCAAGACTGTCGTTTGCTATGAATTTAAAACTTATCAGTCCCAAAGATGTTGTTACCACCGTAATGAATTACTACCGTAAACACGGTAAAAACATTGCTATTTCTCAAGTAGAAGGCTTTATAAGACAAATTATAGGTTGGCGCGAATACATGAGGGGAATGTATTGGACATTTATGCCCGAATACAAAACATTAAATGTACTTGACAACACGAATAAACTTGCCGATTTCTTTTGGACAGGCCACACCAAAATGAATTGCTTAAAACACGCGATCACAAATTCTTTAGACAATGGCTATGCACACCACATACAGCGCCTTATGATTACTGGTAATTACGCGCTTTTAACACAAACCCACCCCGATGCGGTAGACAATTGGTATTTAGGGATTTATGTAGATGCTATAGAATGGGTGCAATTGCCTAACACAAGAGGAATGAGTCAATTTGCCGATGGCGGAAAAATAGCCACCAAACCTTATGTGTCTTCTGGTACTTATATCCATAAAATGAGTAATTATTGTAAAGACTGTCACTACAACAAACAAAAAAAAACAGAAGATGATGCTTGTCCGTTTAATAGCCTCTACTGGAATTTTTTAGATGAAAAACGCGACCATTTAGCCTCTAATTTTAGAATGGGTATGATGTACAGCGTATTAGATAAAATGAAACCAGAAGATTTACACAAAATAAAGAAAAAAGCACAACACATTATAGCACACCAAGATGACTACTAAGCCTCAAATACATCTTATATGGTTGAAACGCGATTTGCGTTTGCAAGACAATGAAGCTATTTTCAACGCACTAGCAACAGGAGCACAGGTTCTTTTACTGTATTGCTTTGAACCTATTTTAATACAAGACCCGCATTACAGCGC
>CAZLTR010000022.1:6414-10635 GCA_964562415.1 uncultured Hyunsoonleella sp.
GCGCTAGGCATTGGAATTTTATAAAACAATCTTTACAAGATTTAAATCGACAATTAAAGCCTTATAATAGTAAAGTTCTTGTGGTTAAAAACGATATAATCCCCACTGTTAATCAAATATTGAATAATTACACTATATCTGCCATTTATTCGCACCAAGAAACAGGTATACGCACCACCTATGAAAGAGACAAAACCTTTAAACGCTTTTGCAAAAACAATTTAATATCTTGGTATGAAAACATTAATAATGGTGTACAACGCGGCTTAAAAGATCGCAAAAACTGGACCGCATTGGTAGATAGCTTTTACGCTATAGAACCCCTGCCATTTTCCCCTAAACCAAAACAACTACTGTCTTTAGCAAAAATAGAAACTCTTGAATCTTATTTTAGCCTTCCTTCTCTAGATACCACACCCAGTACTACATTTCAAAAAGGAGGCAGAACAACAGGATTAAAATATTTAGAATCCTTTTTTAAAGAACGCTATCCTAACTATATGTTTCATATTTCCAAACCAGATTTGGCAAGAACAAGTTGCAGCAGACTATCGCCTTACCTGGCTTGGGGTAATTTATCGCTTAGAGAAGTGTATCACAAAGCTTACCATCTCAAAAAAACAGCGAAACACAAAAAAGCTTTAGAAGCTTTCATGTCGCGTTTGCGTTGGCAAACCCATTTTGTTCAAAAATTTGAAATGGAACACACTATGGAAGAAGCTAGTATAAACAAAGGCTTTCACAAATTAAAAAAAAATATTTCTGAAGTATACCAAAAACGTTGGAAAGCTGGTATGACCGGATACCCTTTAGTCGATGCCTGCATGCGCTGTCTTAACGAAACAGGCTATCTTAATTTTAGAATGCGTGCCTTAGTGGTCTCTTTTTTTACGCACAACCTATGGCAGCCTTGGCAAGCAGCAACCACCCATTTATCACAAATGTTCTTAGATTTTGAACCAGGCATACATTTTCCACAATTACAAATGCAAGCTGGAGAAACTGGCATTAATATGTTACGCATCTATAACCCCGTTAAAAATAGCCTAGAGCACGACCCCGAAGCGCTTTTTATAAAAAAATGGGTTCCAGAGCTTAAAGAGTTAGAGCTCCCTTTTGTCCATCAACCTTACTTAATGACAGCAATGGAACAGCAATTTTCTAATTTTATTTTAGGCGAAGATTACCCCCACCCTATTGTAGAGCTTGAAACTTCAAGAAAAAAAGCAGGCGATACGCTTTGGAAACTTCGAAAAAACAAAAAAGTACTTGAAGAAAGTAAGCGCATTTTAAACAAACACACTCAAAATAGATCTTCCAAAAACACTTAAAATAATTGATTTTCAAAAACTTAACTTAAACTATAAATTTTCCAAATAGCGGTATGATTTTTTTTGTTTAAGTTTAACCAAAAAACATTAAACATTTTGTATATTTGATATGTAAAGCAGATAAAATGGTATTAAATGCGACATATCATAATAAGGAACACACGCAAATCTTAAACGATTTGGTGGGAAAACCTTTTACATTTTTGGAAGCTTTAAAACTCAAAGGCGTAGGCTCTAAAAGAATGATTATTGAAGATGTAAGCCCTAATCTTAAATCTTATATGAATACCAACGCCGATATTAATTATGGTAATATCGAGCTAAGAAAAAAAGGGATTCTTATATACATCAATAAAGGGCTTCAAAATTTCATTTGGGCTTTGCCTTATTACCAATTAGTTATTTACAAAACAAATGGTACTAGCATTCATGGTCAAGGCAAGTTCATTCATTTTAAAAACACAAAAACATTTAAGGAAAATAAAGCCTTTTTTTGTAAAATGTTAGATCGAAAAATAGATTACGACCAACTCTATAATTTCCAAGGTTTATGATACTATCAAATATAGATATAGATCGTATTATTGAAATGGCTTGGGAAGACCGTACAACCTTCGAAGCCATTAGGTTTCAATTTGGATTATTAGAGCAAGAAGTCATCGATTTAATGCGAAGAGAAATGAAACCTAGCAGTTTTAGACTGTGGCGCAAACGTGTACAAGGTAGAAAAACAAAACATGAGAAATTAAGAGGATTTGAAAAGGGTCGCTTTAAATGTAGCAGACAAAAACAAATTACCCATAATAAAATCTCGAAACGTTAATCGTGCTTTGATTAATAATTGCTTATTAAGACAGCACACAAAAAAGAGTATATGCATTTAGAAAAATTAAAAGACAACACTAACGGACACCAATTTAATGGTTTTACAATTGAAGATATTGGAGATGACCATTTATATACAGGTCTGGAAACTCCCATGAAAGCTGATGCTTTTAAATTATCTGATGCAGATAAAAAATCACGTATAGCCATGCTCTTTGAAGAAATTATGGATGTTATGGGCTTAGACCTTACAGACGATTCTTTAAAAGGCACGCCAGAACGGGTCGCTAAAATGTATATTGATGAAATTTTTTCTGGACTTAATCCAGAAAACAAACCTAAAATTGCATTGTTCGACAATAAATACCAATACAACCAAATGTTGGTGGAGAAAAACATTACGTTCTATTCCAATTGCGAACACCACTTTGTACCCATTATAGGAAAAGCACATGTAGCCTACATATCATCTGGTAAGGTTATAGGGTTATCTAAATTAAACCGCATCGTACAATACTATGCCAAACGCCCTCAAGTACAAGAACGACTCACTAATCAAATTGCAAACGAACTCAAGTCTATCTTAAACACCCAAGATGTTGCGGTAATTATTGACGCTAAACATTTATGCGTTTCTTCCAGAGGGATTAAAGATGATACCTCTTCTACCGTAACAGCATATTACGGTGGGCAATTTAATACATCAGAAAAAATAACAGAATTACAAAATTATTTAAACAGTTAATAGTATGGATTTAATTCAAAAAGCACTAGAATTCGAAAAGCGAAAAATGAGATCACTATCTACAAGCGATCGCGTTAAAATTTCAAGAGAAGCTAAAGCCTTAATTTTAGATTTAAACCAAATTTACAAGGTTAAAAAAGATGAAAAAATCATGGATATCATGAAACGTTTAACCGCTATTAAGCGTAAAGTGGAAAAACGTTTAAAAGGAGCCCCTCTAACAGCATAAGCGCAAATACAAAATTAAATATTTGCGTAATACTGAATTTCGTCTAATAATCCTAATTTAAAATAGGTAGTCTCACATATTTCACTATATTGCCAAATTGTAAAATATTGGCATATAATTTGTTCCAATAAAATTAGAATATAGATTAAATAGAGTTATGGAGATTATTGATAAGGCTTTAAAGTTCGAACAACGCAAACACACTTTTAAAACGACAAGTGAGCGTATCGAATCCTCTAGAGAAGTTAAAAATTTAATACTTAGTTTAAATACCGTATATAAAGAAAAAAAGGATCCAGAAATTATGGATTTAATGAAACGTTTAACGGTAATTAAACAAAAAATAGAAAAAAGGCTAAAGGGCAGGCCATAAAACAACAATGCCCTGAAACCTATGAAAACAATAATTGTAGTTGGAGGAAGTAAGGGCATTGGTAAAGCCATAGTGACAAACTTATTAGAGTTTACCAAAGTCATAAATATTAGCAGAACCGCTCCTGAAGTAACACATTCTAATTTAACACATTATACATGTGACGTTACTCAAGACGAACTTCCTATTCTCGATGCTGCCGATAGCTTAGTGTATTGTCCAGGCAGTATTAATTTAAAACCCTTTTCTAGATTACGTGTAGATGATTTTAAATCTGATTTTGAAATCAACGTACTTGGTGCCGTAAAAGTCATCCAAAAGTACCTGCCCTTGCTTAAAAATGGCACGCAGCCCTCTATCACACTTTTTAGTACCGTCGCTGTAAAATTAGGCATGCCATTTCATGCCAGCATAGCCGTATCTAAGGCTGGTGTTGAAGGGCTTACCAAATCTTTAGGTGCAGAATTGGCACCGACCATTCGCGTTAATGCTATAGCACCCACGATAACAGATACCGATTTAGCTTCTAAACTTTTAAGAAATGAAAAGATGGTGACCACTATTAAAGAACGTCACCCTCTCAAAAAAATACTAGCACCCCAGGAAGTAGCAGATATGGCCGAATTTTTAATCTCTGATAAATCAGCTTCAATAACAGGTCAAATTTTTGAAATGGATTGTGGAATTGTAAGTTTTAAACTCTAATATTATGAATCCA
>CAZLTR010000022.1:10645-27919 GCA_964562415.1 uncultured Hyunsoonleella sp.
TCACCACACTAGGCGGCAATACACCTAAAACAGCTCTAGACGTGAGTAGCATTTATGATATTTCTATTAATGCACTTAACGGTAAAGCGATAGACTTGTTCAACTTTAAAGGCAAATACCTTTTATTTGTAAATGTAGCCTCTAAATGTGGGTTCACACCACAATACAAAGCATTGCAAACCCTGCAAGACCAATATAGAAGCAACCTTCAAATTATTGGAGTGCCTTGCAATCAATTTGGACAGCAAGAACCTGGAGATGCGAAAACTATTGAAACGTTTTGTGAAATTAATTATGGTGTAGATTTTTTAATTACCGAAAAAATTAATGTTAAAGGTCGTCTACAACACCCATTGTACCAATGGTTAACTCAAAAAATAAATAACAAGGTCTCTAACTCTTCCGTAAAATGGAATTTTCAAAAATATATGGTTAGCCCTGATGGCCAACTTATAGACTATTTCTACTCTGCAACCAAACCCTTAAGTTCTAAAATCACCAAACATTTAAATTAATTGCTATGTTCCGTTTTTTTAAAAAGAAATCAAAAAAAGAAAAATTAGAAGAAAAATTTAAAAAGTTAATGCAAGAATGGCACGAGCTCTCTTCTGTAAATAGAGCTGCTAGTGATGAAAAATATGCTGAAGCCCAAGAAATTGCAAAATTATTAAATACTAACAATTAAGCCTCTATGCTGTTTAAATACATCATCTTTTTTTTGGTGATTAATTTTGGCGCATTGGCGCTTGGAAGTTATTTAATGGGCACTGGCCCTACAGGCAACTGGTATCTTGAGCTCAACAAAGCACCATGGACGCCTCCTGGCTGGGTATTTGGGGCTGCATGGAGCTCTATTATGTTGTGCTTTTCTGTGTACATGTCGTACCTATACTTAAAACGACCAGACGCTGGGGTTATAAGCCTTTTTAGCATTCAATTTATTTTAAATATAATTTGGAATTATATTTTTTTTAACCAACATCTTATAAGCCTAGGTTTAGCTACAATAGTAGCACTTACCTTTATCATAACAAGGTTTACACTTCGATACAGACAAACTTTAAAATTAAAAACACTACTTATTGTACCCTATTTTATATGGTTATGTATCGCGACTTCTCTTAATGCTTATATTTTTATCTATAACTAACCCTACATACATGAAATTATACCGATTACATAAAAAACAAAACCTCCCTATCTCTATAGATACCGCTTGGGATTTCTTATCAGACCCTAAAAATCTAAAAACCATCACTCCAGACTATATGGGGTTTGAAATTTTATCTGGAGCAGATCGTCCTATGTTTGCTGGTCAAATTATACAATATATCGTTACACCTGTATTAGGGATAAAAACCAAATGGGTTACAGAAATTACTCATGTTAAAGACCATTATTATTTTGTCGACGAACAACGTTTTGGACCTTATGCCCTATGGCATCATAAACACTTTATAAAAGAAATTGATGGAGGAGTAGAAATGGAAGACATTATAGACTATAAATTGGTACATCCTTTTTTGGTAAAACCAAAATTAGAAGAAATATTTGAACACAGAACCCAAAGTTTAGAGACACTATTTGGACGCTACAGCGAAGTAAAGACTTTACATAAAACAACCTGAGTTAAAGGTACTCTCTATTAAAAAATTACATTTATAACCCCTAACACTATATTCTTGCAATGCGCAAAACTGTAAATATATTTTGGTTTAGACGAGATTTAAGATTAGATGATAATGCAGGCTTTTATGAAGCACTTCAATCGGAACACCCTGTACTGCCCATTTTTATTTTTGATGCCGACATCTTAAATAAACTCCCCGAAGATGATGCTCGTGTCTCTTTTATTTATGAGACTTTGCAAAACATGAGACGCACTTTACAAGACACACACCAAAGCAGTATTGCTCTATATCATGGCACGCCTGTTGATATCTACAAAGACCTCATAAACCAATATGATATCCATACCGTTTTTACAAACCATGACTACGAACCTTATGCAAAAAAACGTGATGCTGATATTGACGACTTATTAAAAACGCATCATATTAATTTTAAAACCTTTAAAGATCAAGTTATTTTTGAAAAAGACGAGGTCGTTAAAAAGGACGGTACCCCCTATGTTGTTTACACCCCTTATATGAAAATGTGGAAGGCTAAATTTAAAACGATGCATGTAGACGCATACAATGCTGTCCCCTATTTACAGCATCTCATCACAGACCCCGATCTCCCCAATCTAAGCCTATCTGATATTGGTTTTAAAACCGCCTCTCAAAAAATAGCACCCTATGTGGTCACCCCTAATTTAATTCAGGATTACGAAGCCACACGTAACTACCCAGCACAAGACAGTACCTCTAAATTAGGACCGCACCTGCGTTTTGGCACCGTTAGTGTTCGAAAAATGGTACAAAAAGCGGTTAACGAAGTCAATGAAATCTTTTGGCAAGAACTCATATGGCGCGAATTTTTTATGCAAATCCTATGGCATTTCCCGCATACTATGTCTAAAAGTTTTAAATCGAAATACGATCGCATTCCATGGCGCAATAATGAAACCGAATTTAAAGCATGGTGCGAAGGAAAAACGGGTTACCCTTTTGTGGATGCTGGTATGCGCCAACTCAACGCCACAGGGTTTATGCATAACCGTGTACGTATGCTGGTAGGTAGCTTTTTATGCAAACATTTACTTATAGATTGGCGTTGGGGAGAAGCTTATTTTGCTGAAAAATTGCACGATTATGACATGTCTAGCAACGTAGGGAACTGGCAATGGGTGGCAGGTAGTGGTGTAGATGCAGCGCCTTACTTTAGAATATTTAACCCTACCACACAAATAAAAAACTTCGATAGCGACTTAAAATACATTAAAACATGGGTACCCGAGTTTCAAGAACTCACCTATCCCACTCCTATTGTAGACCATAAGTTTGCAAGAACACGTTGTCTAGACGTTTACAAAGCGGCTTTAAACTAAGGCTCAATTCTTTGTTTATAGTAACATAAGTTACAACACGGTTTTAAATTTGCTTTTTTATGATACTTGTGTCTGTTCATACTAATAGGGGCCTGTTACAATTCCAGAGATTTTCTCATGCACGGCTTCAGCAGCCAAAACTCCCGAAAGCATTGCAGCGTTTAAAGACCCATTTAATGTTGTGTCTCCCGCTAAAAACACAGTTGCCGTAAGTTGTGTTTCTGATGGACTAACGCTATAGCGTACATCATTTAAAACAGGTAAAGCTTTAGGAATGGTATAGGTCTTTAAATGTTTTAAAACTGAAATATTGAAATACGTCTCCAAATCTTGAGTTACTTTTTCTACTAAAGCAGTATCTGAAAGTGTATGCCTCTTAACCACACTAACAGAAATTAACTTTTCTGTAGTTGTGCTAGCTTCTGGAAAACAGATAGAATTTATTAAAGTATCCGTCCCCCCTGCAACTAAGCCTATCATATGTCTTTTAAAAACAGAGGTTTGTGGCACACTAAAATAAAGGGTTTGGGTTGATTTCCACGGCAAGTTTGCATCCTTTAAATTAGGGATAACTTTAGAAGCTTCACTAGTTACTATAATATAATCGAAATCCTTGGTTGTACCATCCGCAAAATGCACGGTTTGCCCAACAACTTCGGTGATCTTTGTATTAAAATGACAAGTCGTTTGTTGCAATTGCGATGCCAACTGATTAGGAATGTCTTGTATGCCTCCTTTGGGCACCACAGCATTACCTTCGCTAAACATCTTAAAAATAAATTCGAACATTCGAGACGAGGTTGCTAATTCGGTCTCTAAAAAAATCCCTGAGAAAAATGGTTTAAAAAAGTCATTAATTAAGGCTTCTGAAAAGCCATAAGCTTTTAAATACGCAAGTGTAGTCACTTCGGGTTTACGAAATATAGCCTCTATAGACGTTTGCTTTAGCGCCTTAGACAATTGATAGATCTTCAATTTATCCTTTAAAGTAGCAATACCAGTGCTTAGTGTAGGCCACAACAGAGAGAGATCTCTTAAGGGATCTCCCAAACAAAAGCGTTTACCTGCTTTAAAAATATAGGAACCTGCCTCGAAAGTTTTTAAATTTAAAGCCTCGTAATCCAAATACTTTTTCGCCATAGGATAAGCCGCTAATAGCACTTGAAACCCTTTATCTAAAATAAACCCTGAAACTTCCTCAGACTGCACTCTACCTCCTACCTTAGCATGTGCTTCAAAAATTACAGGTTGATGTCCTTGAGCTTCTAACTCTAAGGCTGCGATAAGGCCGCTAATACCCGCCCCTACTATTGCTATTTTTGTTTCCATGCGTTTTTCTACAAAAATAAGGCTTCAAAATGTGAAAACACTAGTTAAATTAAAGGATCTGCACTGTATTAAAAAATAATTATTTTATAGACTAAGCATAAAATACCACAGTCAATTTCAGCAACTTTAAGATTTGTTCATGGCTTAGCATACCAGTCTATAGTAAAGGAAAAATAATTGAGCAGTTACAGCTTTTGTCTATAGATATTTTATTACATTTAAACATATCAAACTTAAAAATTAATTATTATGACAACTCAAGATGTTGCCAATCAATGGGCACAGCTATGCCGAGAAGGCAAAAATATTGAATGTATTGAAGCGCTGTACGGCGATACGGTAACCAGTAAAGAAATGCCAGGGGTGCCTTACGGAGAACAGGTCTCTGGCAAGCAAAATGTACTTAACAAAAGTAAAGAATGGCTCGATAGTGTTGTAGAATTTCACAGCAATGAAATCTCCGATCCTATTGTGGCACACAATCACTTTACAAGTAAAATGAGTTTTGATGTGACCTTTAAAGAACGAGGGCGCCAGCAAATGGAAGAGCTTTGCGTATTTGAAGTTAAAGATGGAAAAATAATCAACGAACAATTTTTTTATACGATGTAGTCTTAGGTCTAAGCCATGCGTGTATTGCATGGCTTTTAATGCCCCATACCATCACAATGCCCTCATAAATCACTTATAACGAGCGTTTCTAAAGACCTAAGAACACGCTCCTATTTATATTTGATATGAGTTACTAAAAACTAGACTTAATTCGAAACCTCTTTAGACTTTTCATGATAAAATGCGATAAGCGCTTTTTCTATAAATACCTCTATAGCCTCTTCTTTTGCCTTTTTCTCATTTAACATGCTAATAACTTTAGACATGTACTTCGTTTTAAACGCGTTTAATACGCCAGCATCGCTTTTAACACGCTCTAAATTAAGTGAAGCCATTTCTGTTTTTATCCATACATGAGAGGTGTAAGCCTTTTTTTGTAATTCCAAACGCTTCATATTGGCTTCACTAACCATTTCTCCCTTAGCCTTTGCTGTATTAATTTTAGCTTGTTGATTGAGATACTCAGCTTCCAAAGTACCATCATACTTGGCAACTTCTGCACTTAAACGCTTCAAACTATTAAATACCAATTGGTGATACGTTGCTTTAAGCGCCTTTAAACTTTGCAAATGTTTTAAATAATCTAAGCTTGCGGATTTGAATGCGCTGTCTCCTTTGTTTTGAGCGTCTTTAAGCTGTTTTTCTAATTCAAAACTTTTCACTTTTACTGTTTCTATATCTTTAATCACAGCATATTCTGGACTATTTAAAAGCGCGATAAGTTGTTGCGTTATTTGCTCACGTGTTCCTTCTAACTTATAGTCTTTATAAGAAACAGAAAGTGTTTCCACCTCAACGTTATCTTCTGGCGCTTCTTTAGCATTAGTTTCTCTTTCTTCCTCTGTTCTTCTTTCTCGTTTTATACCTCCTATATTAAAACTATAGTTATAACCAAATGTCACTGTTATTTCTTGGCTATTTGCATCGGGCACAGTTCTAAATAATTGTATCGCATTAAGATTAAAGTTGTGCTTTTCTTTATACACATATGATGCATTAACTCTAAAATTAGTCACACTGTTGGTCGTTGCTGTATTTTTAGTCGTATTATACGATGCTGCAACCCCTGTATTTAACTTATTATCAAATAATTTTTTAGCGACACTTAGCGTTGGTCCTATGGTAGTGGCATTCTCTGTTCCAATGGTATTTAAAGTTCCATTGAATGCAGTGGTAATGTTTAAACCTTTTTTAGGGAAGCCCATGGTATAAGAGGTATTTATATTATGAAAAGTAGAAGCATCCCCTATACGTACAATCCCGCCTTGTTCATTGGAGACATCGGCTAAGGCATAATTGAAGTTTATATTCTGTTGTAACTTTTCTTTGGGAATAAAGCTATAGTTTACATTTAAGTTGGCATTTTGTGAAAGCTGCCTGTAATCAAATTGTTCATCGGCATTGTCTAATAAATTATCATCATTAATAGTTTCAAATTGGTCTAACCTAGCATTAGTAAAGGTGCTAAAATTAGAGTAACTTCCCGTTATGGTAAGTTGCTTAGAAGCGCTATAAGTGGCATTAACAGCGCCTACGGTTCTATTTGTAGCCTGTTCTTTTTGATTATTTAAATCATCGCGCTGGTAACCTATATTAAACCCTAAATTTAACTTGTCGTTAAAAAACGTACTGCTTGTATTTAAAGTGATGTTTTCAAAATCGTTATTAAAGAAATAAGCACCCAAAGTTTGGTATCCCGGATCGATCCGTTCGTAACCAATGCCTACTTTGGCTTTCCCAAAACTGTAATCTAAAGCCGTTTTGATAGCATTATGGTATTCGGTAGAAGCACGGTTGTCAAAAAATAGACCAGCGGGATTTTGGCCGTTGCCTGTAATGCTATTGGCGCGTAAGTCTTGGGTGATGGCAGTAGCAGCATATTCGGCTTTGAATTCTAAATTCTCTAAAATACGATACCCCCCTTCTAAACTTAACACCAGATTTTCTTTAGGCGTAACGCCCTTGTCTTCGGGGACTACAGTTATGGAATTTATATTGTCTTTGGCATAAAATACAGTGGTGCCAATGGCGAATTTATTGGCATCATAGCCTAACTTTACACCATAACCAAACCGCGAAAATGCAGGTATAGTTCTTGCGTCTTCATCATCTTCAACCGCTTTGAGTAAACGTCCTGCCATGGCGCTTATTTTAAAGTTGCCTTTTGGTGTTAAATCTACACCGCCTCCTGTAAATAAATGGCCATTCAATGTATAAGGCGAAAAACTCATGGTAACGTCTCCAATATGTGCTTGTATCCATTTGTATTTGGGATGTAAACTCAAACGGTTAAATTTAAAAGGGACTTGAAAATCGAGCTGACTGCCTTGGTTCGAGTAGCTGTAACTTATAGGCATAGAGAATTGGTAAAACCCAACGTTTATAGAACCTTGTACAAAATACGTAAAAGCTTCCCTTCCTGTGTTTTGATTGGAATTGTAAAAAATACTATTGGTAGACACAGCACCACTTAATTTAAGAGCATTGCCTTTGCCTATAGTTGCTAAGTCTATGTTTTGAGCAGCTATAGTTGCTCCCCATAGCAGATAAGTTATAATCCAAATGTGTTTTTTTTGTGCTTGTAACATGAGAGGGGGCGTAGTGGCTGAGTGTTGTTTGTGAGGGGCTTGAAGTTATAATTTATTTGATTTTAGTATTAGAGCAATCCTAGCAGATGCATATACCTGAGAAGTTTTAACCCAGTATTCTTTAATTTTTTTGATTATCCAATCTATATCGCTCTCATCTAAATTTGAAGATATTTCAAAATATTTTTTTGGAGGTAGTGGTATTTTAGATTGTATTTTTCTGACAATAACGCCTGCAAGCATTTCCTTTATTACTAAAATATTCTTGTTATGAGGTAAAAAAATAGAAACTTGATTTATTTGATGATCTAATCTTTTCCAGTTTTCTTTAAATTTATTGAAATTTATAATCCCTTTTTCAATGTTATAGGACGAACCTTCTCGCATTAATATTCTACTATTATTCAATAAAATTAAATTTTCACCAATCTCATCTCGCAAGTAATCGTACAAAGGATCCATTACTTTATTTATTAGTATTTCAGCATTTGAGATAGTGTTCTCATTCTTTTCTAAAAAGAAGATAATTTCGTTTATTTTCATTTTTTTACGAATATAATTTCATAACCATATACTCCATCTACAGATTCTTCCAACTTTGTTATATCTAATATTTTATTAAAGCTTCTTGACTCAGCATATCCACCTGTAATTGTTTTGAAAGCGGCATCTTGCGCTCCAGTCGTTTTTAAAGCTTCTTCAAAACGAATAAGATTTATTGATTTATTATCAGGTAGCGTTGGGTATAACTCAAGGTTTTTCACCCAAAGAGCCTTTATCCCTTTTACTTCAGCTAAACCAAAATGATGAAGCGCCATGTCAAAAGCGTCTTCAGAGACTCCTTTTATTTGTTGATTATTCATCCCTTTAGGCTTCTTTAAATTAGCTACTAGATACCCGTTTTCAGATAATCCTATTTTACCAAAAACATCTTTACTATTAGCATTTGGCCCTTTGTTATATTTGAAACTAAAAGTTAATTCATTGGATAATCCTGTTGATAAATTTTTGTTTGAGGGAGATCTCTGCATGAAAAAAGTTCCATCTTTTCTAGCGTATGATAGTAAGGAGTTTTGATTTTTTACAAATAATTTTATTTTATCTGCAAAGCTTAATTCTCCAACTACGTTATTCAGATTCCTCCATTTACTATAACCTCCAGCCTTCTTTATATCCTCCAAATTCTTAGAGACTAAAGACAACTCCTCTAAATTGTTTCTTAGGTGTTTTGCCTCGGTATGTAGAATTCTGTAGGCTTCTTTTTTGTTCAGATTATCGGTAGCAAAAAAATCTAAAAAACCGTTTTCTCTAGCTTCTCGAGTATATAGATCATTTCTTAAATCTGCAACCCAACACTGTGAAAAAGAGGATAGACTTAAAAAAAGAAGAAGAAATATTATAAATTTATTTTTCATGAACACTTAATTTTCTCTATAATTCCTTCTGTTAAAAAAGGCTTTTCCCATATCCCATGAATATAAATCAAATAGGGATCTGTCTGGTCTTTTGCTCTGTCGGGATACCCAAAGGGATATCTTATAAATGAAATTATAAAATATTCGACATTTTTATTATCTATCAAGAATTTAAAGTTTATATAAGGTAAATCCTCTATATTTTCCTTTCCCACCTCTGCAAAGTAAGCTTCAGGTAAAGTCAGTTTTTTGTTCCCTTCAACTTCATCAAAAGAAAGTCCAAAATTATCGGTTAAAAAAAGGACTTCTTCACTGTTAAAACTTATTGAGGAGTAGTGGTCATTTTGATATAATATACCTCCATATGTTTTGTCTTTTGTAGAAATAGAATTATGGAATTTAAAATTCGATATTATTATTCTATCTCCATAGGAGTTGTCAAATTCTATACTAGGTCGTTCAAGTTCCTTTTTTATAACTGTTGCCCCTGCATAGCTTTTTTCTCTATTGGAAGGATTCCAAATTGAATAGAAAAATTTCTTTATTAACTTCATTAATCACATTTTTTTAAATTTCCCATTATATTGTCAACAGTCTCACTTAAATCATTTATTTCATGATGCCATTTTTTGTTACGATAAATTGATTTTTGAACAATATCATATTTACCTTTAAACCCCTCACTATGAAATTTGATATTTTCTATTTGCACTTGCATCGCTTTTCCTTGTAATTTACCTTGAGCTCTGTTTTTCCATGGAAGAGCTTCACCATATTTAAAACTAAGGCCATTAGGATCTTTAATTCTAAATTTTATATACACGGTTCCCTCTTGAATATTATCTAAAAGAGCTCTAGAGTCATATGTGTAAGGAATGTCAATTTTATTATACTCACCTTTAAATACAGGACTTGCAAATCCACCACCAAGATTTTCAATGCTTTGAATATCTCCATTTTCTAGGACTCTAGGGGTTTGAAATCTATCATAAATACCTTCAAAAGCTTTTCCTGATGTAAAATTAGTCGTACCACTTATGAGCTCTTTCCCTGAAATGATTTCTGGTTTTCTAAGAAAACCATTAAAAGGAGGCCATGGTGTTTTGCCATCAGCATCTAAATTTACTTTGCTCTTGAGCATATAATCAAAAAGTTCTGTTACCCCTTCTTCATTTTTGCTTTCAATTTTTGTCCATAACTTAAAAACGTTTTCTTGGATTTTTTTATCAAATTGATCTAAGCCCCAAGTTCCTTTAACAAATTCTTCAAATTTTACTCCCTTATAAGACTTAGTAATATCAAAAATAGCATCTGTTGCATCTAGTTTATTCAATACTGAGTTTATTCTAGCGTCATCTACACTTTTTCCTGCATCTTTAAGTGCTTGAGATTCAATTTTGATGAGCTTTTTTACTCCTTTTTTATTGTCATCTGTTAACTTAGCTATTGTTTTAGTATCTACATCTTCTAGAGTATTTAGCACTTTATCAAAGTCCTTTAAATTGTCATCCAGTGAGTTGTTTAGCTTTTTTACAGCGTTTACTTTAGTGATATTAGCTACATCTACAACTCCAAAAGCTAAACTTAAAACGTTTAATAATTTTGAAGCTTCTGGGTTTTCATTTTTTAGAACTTCACTACCTATACTGGTAATCGAACTGGCTTTGTCTAATAGAAATAATACTTTGCCCAAGCTTGTCAGTTGTCCTCCAGGGATAACTAATGTCGCTAAATCTACAGTTAGTTGTATGGCATCACCTGTAGTTTGTAAAGATTGTACATTATCATCATAATATAACACAATGGCAGGTAGTGGAACTAACTCTTTTGTATTGTAGTCTCTTAAATTTGCTAGTTTGGATTGATTTCTGTAATAAATTAAATCGAAAGGAGCCATTGTAAATGTGTCTTCAACATCATGGGTAAAGCCTAAACTATAGTTTTTAAATAATCAGCATTAAATTTATGATAACCTTTTAAAGGTGAAAAATTGAATAGTATAGGGTTGTTGAGTTTTAATTGGTTCCAGGCACGCTCATAAATACTTTGATAATCACCAACAATTTCTCTCCTTTTTAACTCTCTTAAGGCAATAGATTTATTATCTTCAATCCACTGATCCCAATTTTGAAACTGTTGTAATTCTTTTCTATATCTCGATGATTTGTAATAATGATTGGTCAGGATTGAAATGAAATTTTTTCTGTTTTCTTTATTCCAAAAAAATGTAGCATCATCTAGCTTGTGAAAAGCAAAATGCCACAAATGATCCTTATCTACTCTGCTAGTTATTCCCTTTTCTATATATTCAATAAAATTGTCTACCTGATCGTCAGAAATAAATTTTACTAATCGTAATAATTCGTTTTCATATCTATCTGTGTTAGATATATTTTCCAGTATTGAGCTAAAAATATATTTATTATCTTCCTGTTTTAATAAAAGTTCAAAAGCTTTTTCTCTATCTTGATTATTAATAGAAGTTATTTGCTCAGAAGATAACTTAGATATAATAGTATATAAGTCATAAAAATATGCTTTAGCTGTACTTTTAGCATTATTGGAATTTCTAACAATATTGTAGAATTGCTCCAAAGTATCCTTAGACTTTAACTTCATTAGATTAATTACAGAAAGATATCCATCTAACAAGCTTTGTAAGTCATTCTCTTTAAAAACTTCACTGTAATTCTTGTTAAAATGCTCTTGTATTGCCGCCTTGAAAATTTCAGGCTGAGCATTATTTAAAATAGCATATTTTATAGCTATAGCATGCCTTTCTGTCCAACTTGGGTCTTTGATGACCTCATTCATCAAATCCTTATTCAACTCATACTGGTGGGGGAAATCTGTTGTTGAGTAAGCGTAGTGTTTTGATTTTACTATTTCAGATTTATAGATGTTAAGAATCTTATCATAATTCTTAATCAAATTAAAGGTATTTTTTTCTACAAAATCAAGATTTACTTTTCTCTTGTTAAGAGAATATCCATAGGCTCCCCCAGTTACAACACCCTTAGTGTACGTGTTTTTATAAAATGGAAGTAATGTGATAACATTTCCCGAATACTCTTTATAATTTCCTATTTGGTAATTAAAACCTTCGTAATTATAATCAAGATCATCTATTGATAAATCATTCTTTCCTTCATCTGTAGACCTTTTAACAGATACTTTATATGATTTATCAGAAATATTAAACCCTATCAAAGCACCAGCAGGGTAATCTATATAAATATCCAGTTTATCTAACCCAGTTGAAAACTTAAAATTAGAAGCATTTCCTGGTAAGGTTATATAACTGCCATTTAAGGTCATAAATGTATAAGTTCCATCAAAATTTTTAAATTCGTCAGGAAGCCGTTTAAGGAGTGCACTCTCCCCGTCGTCATCCCCCTGAAACAGATACAATTGCAACCCAGGAGCATGCATCTTCTGCCAGTCCATATGGGTGAATGCAGTACCAGTGCCATAATCCATTAGTAATTCGGTAGCGCCTTTGGGGCTTTTGTAAGTTTTAAAAGGGTGTTCTAAACCAAAAACGCCATGGCCTATTTCGTGTGCTATGGTACGTGCTGTATTGGTAGGATTAAATACAAAACCAAACTGACGTTTTAGAGGCATAAAACCTTCTGTATCGGGGTCTGTTGTTATAATATCATCACCTAAAACAAACACATAATACATGTCTGCCGGTACTTGGTGTTGGGTTTTGTAATGATTAAAGAGGGCACGTTGTTCAACGGTATAGTTGGCTAGGGCGTCACTGTCGCCTATATCGAGTTTCGCATTACTATCTTCTACATCCCAAATGCTTGGAGCTATTGAGAATTTAGGAGCTACTGTGATATTAAAGTCTACAGCTACAGGATTGTAAATCGCATTAATTTGAGCTGTAATAGTACTGCCTAGGTTCGCGTTTCCAACAGGCACTATGGTAAGATTTATCTGTTGTTGTTGCAAATGCCATAGATTTAATTTTCCTGCAACATCGTAATTGGCTGTACTGTCCTTTGGCTTTACTGTAGCAATAATCTCATCTTTGGCAAAATTGAATTGCTTTTCTAAGGTTAACGTAGCTGTGGTGCCCGACCATGTTGTAGGCACAGCTGTCCCTTCTTTGGTTTTAAAAACAATATCGTTTGTTGTTTTGCCATTACCCAGCGTTGCTGTTGCTGTGATGACATCTTTGGCTTTAGGCTGATTAGAAAGTGCCTTGTAGAGTACATTATAAGTACCCTTCCCAGATAAAGGCAATGTAGGGTATGCTTTTGTGTAATTGGAAGCGGTTATAGCAGGAATTAATTGATCAGTCGCATAATAACCTGATGGATTAAATACTATTTTAACATCCTTAGACGTCACAGCATTAACATCTCCATTACTACTAATCCCATTTGTGTTTTCTTTGGTTGCAGTACCACCCTCTGCTTCTGTCCCTAAATTGGTCACCGTTCCATCTTCATCTACCTTCCATTTAACACCATTTTTATCTGTTATAACAACAGGGGTATCACTTTCAATTGGATGTGATTTGCCATCTTGGTCTACTAAAATAATCTTTCCATTAGGATTTACTTTTATATCACTAATTGTAATGGTGGTAGCATCGAATGTTTTAACCTCTCCTTTATTACCAAATACATCATCTATTGCATCATCCACACTACTTATTCCTTCCCAATTGGCATCGTAACTAGTTTCTACAACCCCTTTAGTAAGTTGATAATCGGTATTTATATTTATGTTTTTAAACCCAACACGTATTTTAGTATCGGCTAGATAAGGTACAGTTATAAAACCCCAACCACTGTAAATACCATTTTCCCCTTCTATCGCTTTTACAGTAACAGGAAAATCTCCAGCTGTAAATACTTCATTAACGCCTAAATTTTGTAATGGATCTTGGTTACTAATTTCTATTTCAGGTAAAACACCACAGTTGTAATAAGCGGTTTCTTCGTTTGTAGGTGTGCTAACTTCGTAAATTTGAGAAAAGGCAAATCCGCCTTGTGGGGTACATTCCCCACCTACACGAAATTCGTACGTTACTCCAGGTTCTAAGTTATAAATTTCACTTTCAGGCTTGTATGCATAGCGGCTAAACCAATCGTCATCGCCATACCCTTTTTTTCGATATTGTATTTCATAACGGATGTGAGTAGACGATTGCCAAGTAAGATTTATAATTTGCGAGTTCTTAGCTTCAGAAAGAACAAATCCCGGTACCTCACAATTACCTTCATATTTAAAGTGGTATATTTCACTAAAGCCATTGTTTTTAAATACGGATGTTTCGCTAATACCATCACTTACTATGGCACGTACCTGCCAACCATAGGTTTTGCCTTCTAAAAGCTGGATGTTAGCTGGCCCATATAGTAGGGTGGTTGCAAATGTGGTTTCTTCATGCAATACAGGACTGCTTAAAAACGCAGCTTGTGGATCTAAACCTGTATCCCATAATTCCTTTAAAATGAATTCGTATTGTACTCCCGTTGCATTTAAATGTCTTGGAGTCCAGTTAAATATAATATTTTGCGGATTTTGTGCTGTAACCAAATCGCCGCGATTGGGCACGTTTAGAAATGGCGGGTCGTTACTTATTAAAAATGCAGAAAAACAGCTTTTATTAGAGATAGGACGCCCAGAAAACACATCAATAACTTCAAAACAAAAGTCGTAACGCCCATCTGGTAAAGGCTGGTTGTACTGTTGTGGCGTGATGCCTTGTAGATTATTTATATCAAAATACGGCCGTAAATCGATATTAGACAAGCGTAAATTAATCCCCCCATCTAGAAAAATAGGAGACGCACCAGCTACAACATCTAAAGACTGTATACTTAGACCTTGGCCTTCTATAAAAAGTTTTAACCGCACCTGTCGTCCAGTTTCCCGTGCATCTGTTAAGAGTAAATTAGCAAATAGCTTTTCGGAAGTCGCTGTTTGATAATCTGATAATTTCAAACTGTAAGGAGGTATTAACTGCGGGGCAACCTGTACAGGAAATACTTGAGCCATATTTCCCCAAGTAACTATGAAAGCTAAATATGTTAAAATTTTTTTCATGCTCATGCTTTTTGAACTTTAATATCTACCGATATGTACGAATCAGCCCCATTTTCAACAAAGGCATTAATTTTTATAGCACCTTTGCGACCATCTTGGGTTTCAAAAAGAACGATTCGAGGCAATACATTTGCATCAAATTCTTGAGGGGATTCTGGTGTTTCTACAATATTTAAGGGACGTAATGGGGTGTCGTCTGTCATAGCATCGAATGTCGCAACAGATAAAGATGCAGCACAATTACAGGTTTCCTGTACATTAATAAAGGTTGTTTGTGTGGCGTTTGGTATGGTATTAAATGTAAATGTATCGGCAGCACTTGCTGCTGTAAATGTATTGAAATCGAAATTACTATTCAATCCAAAAAAGACAATATCAATCAACCCGCCATTGGTACTGTTTACTTCATTAGCAGTATACACCTCCTGTGTTTCTGTTGAAAAAAATGCACCAACTGTATTGCCGCTGTGCGCTGTATTGATGCCCAATTGTACGTTTTCGAATGTTCGGAGGTTCGTATTTGGAAGCAGCGTGATGTTTTTTGAAAGGGTCTCTGATGTTTTACCATTATTAGCCTTTAATACCAATGTATAGGTACCCGATTGATCAAAGCTTACCGATGGTGTCTCTGCAGTACTACGTTCTGGTGTACCTCCTAAAAACGTCCATTCATATTCCGTAGCACTCGTGCTGGTGTTTTCTATCATTAAGGTTACAGGAACTTGTAAATCATTATCTGTAACAGCTACTTTATAATTGAAAGCAGCTTCTAAGTGAGGGGCTACAACAACCTCTTGTGTGGTTGTTTGTGTTTCTGTGCCATTCCCTGCTTTTAATGTTATGGTATGTGTGCCTGGTGAATTAAATACAATTGTTTCTGGATTTTTATGGGTTGTACTAGAAGGTGTCCCGTTTTGGAACATCCAATCAAAAATACTAGCTCCCGAAGTTGTATTGGTAATCGCCACAGTAACAGGAGGAAAATTATTTTCTAAAACTGTTGCGGTAAAATCTGGAATAATCGCGGCATTTATAGGTAAGGCTAAGGTTTTAATACTAGAGTTACCATCTTGGTTAGAAGCTTCCAGTACGATGCTGTAATCCCCAGCTTCGGTATAGGTAATTGTGCCTGGGTTTCTATCTGTTGATTGCGACGGATTTCCTCCAATAAACGTCCAATTATAAGTGTCTGCCCCTTCTGTAGTATTGGTAATATTTACTTGTACGGGTACAGTAGAATCATTATTAACCACTTCTACCTCAAAGCTAACTGTAACAGGAACTGCTTGTTCTTCTGCACAGCTGTAAACACTTAATAAAATACTATTAAGCAGACATACCCTTAAAAACGATAGTTTTAGTTTTTGAATAATAACGCCTTCCATTATTGTATTACGATTTTACGTATTTGACTTCCTTTTGCCGTTTCGAGTAACAAAAAATAGGTCCCCGACGTTAAACTAAGGTCATAATCTATTGTATACGTACTAGCTCCATGTACTTGTCTGTCATCTACAGGAATATTAGAACTCAAACTAAACAATCTAAGTGAAATACTAGAGGCTTCTTGTAATTTCACATCCACTTGAAAAACGCCTCTTGTTGGATTAGGAAATGTGGTGTATTCCAAAAGGAAGGGACCGTTTGTATCTCCTACATCTGGTAAATCTCTGGCCTCTCCTACAATTATAGGTTTAGAAAAATCTTGAAAACAACTGCCTTCAAATGCTCTTAGAACGATTTCGTAAGCCCCTGGTATATCAAAACGTAAGGTAAGTGTTTCACCGTTTTCTTCTATAATTTCAGCTTCATTAGGTATGAGCCACTGTATGTCTTCACTAATCGGGTTACTTGTGTTTATTAAAATGATGTCTTCTTCTGCAAACGCTTGTGAGGTTACTAAAAATTGTGCGCTTATCCCTAAAGTAGATTGAAAAATCTCTATGCTATCGCTACCAGTGCATCCTGAAGCTGAGGTTAGCGTTGCGGTATAAATCCCTGGTGTTGTTAAGGATACTTGTCCGGCATTACTGGTAAAACCATTGGTGCTTGTCCAACTGTAAGTCGTATCTGGATCTTCGACTTCGATATCTAAGGTATGCGATTGGCCTGTGCAAAGTGTACGGTCTTCTCCTAAATTTACCGATATGCCCTCAGGATTATCAATGGTAAACTCTCTTATAATTTCACAACCAAATTGATCTGATACGATTACTGTGTAGGTCTCTGGACAAAGGTTTTCTAGGGTTGTTGTACTCGCTCCAGT
>CAZLTR010000023.1:0-27746 GCA_964562415.1 uncultured Hyunsoonleella sp.
TCGATGCAAAAAATCACAAAAGAGGTTTACCTCAAATGGTACGAAGACATGTTATTCTGGAGAAAATTTGAAGACAAATTAGCTGCAGTTTATATCCAACAGAAAGTTAGAGGATTTCTTCACTTGTATAATGGCCAAGAGGCTGTTTTAGCAGGAGCACTACACGCTATGGATTTAACGAAAGATAAGATGATTACAGCTTATCGAAATCACGTTCAACCTATAGGCATGGGTGTAGACCCTAAACGTGTTATGGCAGAATTATTTGGTAAAGTTACAGGGACTTCTAAAGGTATGGGAGGTTCTATGCATATTTTCTCGAAAGAACATAGATTTTATGGAGGACATGGTATTGTTGGTGGTCAAATTCCATTAGGTTCAGGTATTGCATTTGGCGATAAATATCATAATAGTTATGCTGTAACCTTATGTTGTTTTGGCGATGGTGCTGCACGACAAGGGTCTTTACACGAAACATTTAACTTGGCCATGTTATGGAACTTGCCTGTTGTTTTTGTATGTGAAAACAATGGCTATGCTATGGGAACATCTGTAGAGCGTACCGCGAATCACGAAGACATTTGGAAGCTTGGTTTAGGTTATGAAATGCCTTGTGGACCTGTTGATGGGATGAATCCTGTTAAAGTGGCAGAGGCTTTCGATGAAGCGATTCAACGTGCTAGAAAAGGAGGCGGACCAACATTTTTAGAGTTAAAAACGTACCGCTACAGAGGACACTCTATGTCTGATGCGCAGCATTACAGAACCAAAGATGAGGTTGCAGAATACAAGAAGATAGACCCTATTACTCAAGTAAAGGATATTATTCTTGATAAAGGATATGGTACCGAAGATGAGATAAAAGCAATAGATAAGCTTGTAAAAGAACGTGTGGCTGAATGCGAGAAATTTGCAGACGAATCGCCATATCCAGACAAGCAACAGCTTTACGATATGGTTTACGAACAAGAAGATTACCCATTTATACCATGGAAGAGGGTACGGTTGCGGCTTGGTTAAAACAAGTAGGTGATAAGATAGAAGAAGGAGATATTTTAGCCGAAATTGAAACCGATAAAGCAACAATGGAGTTTGAGTCTTTCAACGAAGGGACTTTACTTCACATAGGTGTGCAAGAAGGTGAAACTACAAAAGTAGATGCGCTTTTAGCAATTATAGGAGATGAAGGAGAAGATATTTCTGCACTTTTAGCAGGTGGCGGTGCGCCAGCGGCGGCTCCAGCAAAAGAAGAAGCGAATACTAATGAAGCTCCTGCAGAAGAAGCCCAAAGCACAGCAGCTCCTGCAGCAGCATTGCCAGAAGGTGTTATTGTAGTTACTATGCCTCGCTTAAGTGATACTATGGAAGAAGGTACGGTAGCCACTTGGTTAAAGCAAGTTGGTGATGCCGTAGAAGAGGGAGATATCTTAGCCGAAATTGAAACCGATAAGGCTACGATGGAATTTGAATCTTTCCAGTCGGGTACACTATTAGAAATAGGATTAAAAGAAGGTGAATCTGCAAAAGTAGACGAACTTTTAGCAATTATAGGCCCTGCAGGAACAGATGTTTCTGGAGTAGCAGCTAATTTTTCTACTGGGGCACCGGCAGCAGAAGTGGCGCCAAATGAAGCCCCTAAAAAAGAAGCTCCTAAAGTTGCAACTGCAGCAGCGGCTTCTCCAACAAAGAAGGCGCCAGCGCCTACACCAGTTACCGAAAATGGACGTGTTTATGTGTCGCCTTTAGCTAAAAAATTAGCAGAAGAGAAGGGTATTAACTTGGTGAAAGTACAGGGTTCTGGTGAAAATGGTCGTATCATTAAACGCGATATAGAAAATTATGAGCCAGCAGGTGGTGCAGCTGCCGTTGGTAAGTTTGTCCCTGCAGGTCAAGAGGATTTCGAAGAGATTCCTAATTCTCAAATGCGTAAAGCGATTGCGAAATCGTTGACAAAATCTAAATTTTCGGCACCACATTATTATTTAGCCGTCGAGTTTAACATGGATAATGCCATTGCTTTCCGTCAACAATTTAATTCTATTCCAGATACTAAAATATCATTTAATGATATGGTAGTTAAGGCCTGTGCTTTAGCATTAAAGCAACACCCTCAAGTAAATTCACAATGGTTTGACGATAAGATGCGTTTAAATAACCATGTACATGTTGGTGTCGCAGTAGCAGTTCCAGATGGTTTAGTAGTGCCTGTAGTGCGTTTTGCAAATGAGCAGTCGTTACCACAAATAGGTGCAGATGTAAAATCATTAGCAGGAAAAGCTAGAAATAAAAAGTTAACACCAGCTGAAATGTCTGGTAGTACCTTTACTGTGTCTAACTTAGGTATGTTTGGTATTGATTATTTCACATCTATCATCAACCAACCTAACTCCGCAATCTTATCTGTTGGAGCTATTGTCCAAAAACCAATAGTTAAAAATGGTGAGATTGTAGTAGGTAATACTATGAAATTAACATTAGCTTGCGATCATAGAACCGTAGATGGTGCTACTGGTGCACAATTCCTTCAAACGTTAAAAGGATATATTGAGAATCCAGTAACTATGGTAGTGTAGTACATACTACGTTATAATATTAAAAAGAGGAGGTCTATTGGTTTTAGACCTCCTCTTTTTTGTACCGATATTTTAGTCTAAACGACTGCCTGTTTATAGTTTTAATGCAGCGAATTTATGGGCTTTTAGTTTTGAACTTGTTTATTTCGAACTAAAAAATACTACGCATACTATCTTTTCATTAAACTTAGCTATCTGGGTTAAATTAATACAGGTGAGTCTACTCTTTATATTATTTATTGACGATTCTCAACTCCAATTCAGGCAGGAAACTTTCTTTTAGATTATTAGGTTTAGTTTTTTGAAAAGTATTAGAAACCTTATATGTTGTGATTAAAATACGATTGGTATTAAGGTTGTCTTTGGAGCTATAAAGGCGCCTAATACACCATAATTATAAATGAAGGAACGCTCATAAAAGTCAACGCTATTAGCTATAGGTTTGTAAAGTTTTCACTAAAGCTATAAACGTTTTTTACTGGATGATATATAACAAAAAGCGAGCACCTTATAGATGCTCGCCCTGCTATTAACTAATTAACTGAAATATAACAGTAAGGATGTTTACCTTACAACATCGATACTAACCTCAATTAAATTGTAACCACCTCTTGGGTCTCTATGTTGAGTAACTCCAGCAGGTGAAGCGATAATGCCTTTGCCAAATTGTACATCATTTAACTCACGAACACGTCTTACAGAGGTGTCGGCATCATCGGCAACATTAGCATTACCTCGCATGGGTTGCCCATTGCCTAAGCCAATAATTTGATCCTCTTCTGTTCCAGCATCGTATAAGTAGTTTTTAGAGATGTCAAACTCAGTTTTAGGGCTGCCGTCTTCGTTAAATAATTCAATACCAGCTTGATTGTTAGAGATGAACCAATCATTTGTAGAAATTACCATAGTAGCAAAATTTAATCTATAACCAGGCTTTGCTTCAATATCAAAAGTAATAGACGCTCCTGGTCTCGCAGGTGTCATATTTTTAACAGCAGTGACACCATCTAAAGTATTTAAATAGTTGTAAGCAATAGATGGATCGCCGTCTTCGGCCAATTCTTCTAAACCATTGGCAGAAGCTATGGCTTCACCGTTAGTGAAAAATGGCGATTGTTCACCTTGGTGTACATAGGCTACTCCAGGAGATAAAACAGACCACGATGATGATAAACGTAAAGGCGCTCCAGTAGAGCCTTTTTCGTTAAACCAGTCGTAAATAGCTTGAGGGTTTCCATCTTCTGCTAAGCCTTCAAAACCATTTGCTTTAAGAGGGGCACCCACCTCATATAATGCATTATCTTGCGTATGCACGACAAGAATACCAGGGGTTACAAAACCAGGATTGTGTAAGGCTTCTCTATTCGCTTTAACAATTTTTAATGTGAAATTTTTAGAAGTGCTATCGTAAGATAAATAAGCCGATAGGTAGTTTAAAATATTTCTACCAGTATCTCTAACTAAAGTGTTGTCATCTGCTGGACCAGAATTGGGGGCTGTCTGTCTAGGTGCTGTATAAATAGTGCTAGGAAAATCTGTTAAAAAGGCTTCGTCTTTTTCGCTTCCAGCATCGTAAACTTTAATATAGCTAGAAATATCGCCAGTTTTTGGCGTATCACCATTCCACAGTTTTATACCGCGACTGCTTGTGCCAAAAAACCAATCGTTACTTTGGGCAAACATATTTGCAAAACTCAAATAAGTGCCCTTAGAGGCTTTAAAGTTAACCTCGAAAGTAGAACCTGTTTGTGTTAAAGGGGCATTGCCAATTTTCTTTACATTTAAATAGTTAATAGCATTTCTTAAAGTTAGTCTAAAGATTGTAGGCTGTATGTCTTGAGTTTCTTCAACAGGGGCTTCTATACTATCTTCTGAACATGATGTGAAACCAAATGCGGCTACTACTGCGAGTGATAAAATTGTCTTTTTCATTGTAAATTGTTTTTAATTATTTTAAATATGTTGTTCAAATGTCTTGGTACAAAGAGACAAAGGATTTTATAGTTTTAAACACTCAACTTGTGCGAACAGGAAAAATGAGCTTTAAAACGGAATACTTTTCTATAACTTTTAAGAGCTATTGTTTTTTTAGCTTATGTTTGGAAAAGGGGTGCCCTTTAAACAGGAAAAAGAGGCGCTAAAAAGGAATCGATAAGAGGCTTAAAACCTAAGCTTTTTTTAAGATGTCTGGCTATTGTATTACAAAATGGCTTGATTTTAATACTTTTAAGTTTTTAGAATTTATGATGAAGCGTAAAGCCGTAGTTTTAGTATTAGGACTAAGTTGTTTGTTGTCTTGTAAAGCACAACTGTCTGCAAAAACAGCAATAGATACAACCATTAGAGCAGATACTGCAAGTTTAGAAGCAGTGAAAGCACACTTAGCGTATTTAGCGTCTGATGCTTTAGAAGGGCGTGCCACAGGAAGCCCTGGTATTGAAGATGCGGCAGTGTATCTTGAAACTGTTTTTAAGGATCATGGAATAGCGCCTTATTTTAAAACGTATCGCGACAGTTTTAATTTAGATAGCATTACAGGATATAATATTGTAGGCTACCTCGAAGGTAATGCGCCCGAATTAAAAGATCAATTTGTGATACTTGGTGCGCATTACGACCATATAGGAATGCTCACCCCAATAGATGGAGATTCTATTGCAAATGGGGCGAACGACGATGCTTCGGGTACAGCAGCAGTTTTAGAATGGGCCAAATACTTTGCTAAAACCAAAAGTAATAAGCGCAGTATACTATTTACCTTGTATGCCGCCGAAGAACTAGGCTTAAGAGGCTCGTCTCACCTTGCTAAGCGTTTAAAGGAAAAAGCGCTACACCTTTATACCATGCTTAATTTTGAGATGATAGGCGTACCAAGAGCGGCACCATATGCGATGTCTTATGTTACAGGTTACAAGAAGTCTAATATAGCAGAACAGCTTAATAGGTATGCAGGAAGCAAAGTGACGGGTTTTTTACCTACAGCCCAAAATTTCAATTTGTTTAGCCGTTCAGATAATTATCCGTTTTATAATACATTTAATGTGCCTGCACATGCGATTTCTACCTTCGATTTTAGTAATTTTGAGTATTACCATCATGTCGATGATGAGGTAGATAAAATAGACTTTAATCATGTTGTGCATTTTATTGAAAAAATGATTCCAGCCATAGAAGGTATGGTCAATACAACACAAAAAGAGATACGACTTCGCAATGAGTAAACATATTATAATAACAGGGACAAGCCGCGGTATAGGCTTTGAATTGGCACAATTATTTTCTAAAGCAGGACATAAAGTTTTGGCTTTGTCTAGAAATGATGCTCCTATTAAGGCTTTAAATTTAGAGGGGGTTACCTGTTTTTCGTTTGATTTGAATAACAATAAAGCTTACCAAAGTGTTGCTAATTTCATTGCTAAAGAATGGCAACATGTAGATGTTCTTATTAATAATGCAGGGGCACTTTTAAATAAACCATTTGCAGAAACGAGCATGCCCGATTTTGAACAGGTTTATAAAACGAATGTATTTGGTGTGGCAGAATTAACACGAACGGTATTGCCTTTTATGGGAGCGGGAAGTCATGTGGTAACCATAAGTTCTATGGGTGGTGTCCAAGGGAGTATGAAATTCCCAGGATTGGCGGCTTATAGCTCTAGTAAAGCGGCTGTGATTGCCTTAACAGAATTACTAGCCGAAGAATATAAAGCAGAAGGAATTGCTTTTAATGTATTGGCACTAGGTGCTGTACAAACAGAAATGTTAGAGGAAGCTTTCCCTGGCTACCAAGCGCCAACAACGGCATTAGAAATGGCTTCTTATATTTTCGATTTTTCGTTATCAGGGCAAAAGTACTATAACGGGAAGTTACTTCAGGTATCTAACTCTACACCTTAAAAGAGTAATGCCTATTTATGTAGATTACAACTTAATCTAATTTAAGTTAGTTTAAACGATAATATAGTTTGTGAGATTTCATTTTTTCTATTTTAAATCTTGAAATAAAATATTAAGAAAATCGTAAACATGAGAATTCGAATAAGTGTAAAGTATTTTATTTTTCTATTTATATTAAATTTTTCTTTAATATTAGGAAGTCAAACACCATTATATTCGGGGGTTCTAGTAAGTGATATTGGACAAAATAATAATATAGGTAGTGCTAATACAAGCAGAAATATATCTATAAATGAAAAAGGGGAAATATTTGTTGTTTATTCAGGAACAGAAGGTATAAGAGTCTCAAAAAGTATAGATAGAGGCGAAAGTTTTATGCCAAGTGTACAAGTAGCGACAACTAGTTCTGAGCCTGAAATTTTAATAAATAGGTTTGGTGAAATTTTTGTGGCTTGGATAGAAGGGGGGAATATTTATTTGTCAAAAAGTGTTGATGAAGGTGTTACTTTTTCTAGTCCTAGGCATATAGGAACTGGAGATGGAGGAGCTTTACATATGGCAGCTTTTGATGATATGGTGTATATGGTAGATAGAATAGGAACTAATGTTTATTCTAATTTTAATAGAGGCGATGGCGCTTTTAGACATAATAGGCATGGATTATATTTTTATACAGATATTAGAGTAGATCAAAGTGGAGTTGTTTATTTGCCTTCAGATGATCCTAATTTGTTTTTATTTAAAAAAGAGAATTCTGATAGAACTTTTAGAAGTATTCCATTAATCCCTCCAGGAATGATCTTTTTTTCTAGTTATGCATTAAGTGATGGTCCTTGTGGTACATTTATTTTTGTTGGAGGAGGAGGTCGGACTACTTCAGAAGGCTTTAGGATAAATCTATCTAACGGCTCAATAACTCCTATAGTTCTTGGTATAAATAATGGAAAAAATAGAGGACGTACTTTATTTGCCGATAATAAAGGAACTTTAGTTGATGGTTATCAAGAAGCTTCAGGTAACTTGATGATTAATGTTAGTTTTGATCAAGGAAATAATTTTAGCACACCTATTTTTGTAGCAAAAGGAGAAAGCCACAACATTGATAGAAATCCGAAATATGAAGATGTCAATGTAGTTTATGAACAGGGTGGTCAAGTATATATGAGCGTGTACGATAATTTACTTAAAAATATTAGTATCGTCGATTTTGTAAGCCCAGCTTTATGTTCTGGTGAATCTTTTGATTTACCTTTTGAACTTACAGGTGCTTTTAGTTTAAATACAAATTTGTCTGTTTTTTTAAGTGATGAAACAGGGGATTTTAGGAATAAGATGTTGATAGGAACCTTAAAGACTAATATGAACGGAAGTATACCTTGTATTTTGCCAAATAATCTTATTCCTGGGAGTTTATACAAATTGAAAATAGAATCTGTTAAGGATTGTACGCAGAGTGAGAGTATAAATTTAACAATAAACGCTAACATTATTAATACACCTAAACCTCTAACAGCTTGTGATTTTGATAATGATGGAATAGTAAACAGCTTTGATACTAGTAATGTTGAAAAAGAATTATTTGATGGCTTAAAATACTGTAGTGTTGAATATTTTGATGATCAGGGTAATAAACTTCCAAGCCCTTTGCCTAATCCATATAAAAATAGTAGACCCTATCATGAAGAAATAACAATTAAAGTTAATAAATTGAGTTCTAGTTGTACTTCAGAAACGAAGTTGGTTTTAGATGTTTTTGATACACCACAAATTAAAAAATTAGAAAAGATACAGGCTTGTAATGAAGGGAGTGGTTTTTCAAGTTTTGATTTGTTTAATTTGAAAAATCAAATTGTAATAGGAGATAAAGCCAATTTAAGTATAAGGTATTTTAATCAAGATGGCGTCGAATTGTCAGAAAGGAATTTGAAAAGCTATACGAATTCGAAACCGTGGAAGGAAACTATTACTATTCGGGTTGAAAATGTGTTTGTACCTACATGTTATGATGAGAGCTATATTGATTTAGTTGTCGAAGAGAAACCTGTTCTAAATACTCTAAATGAAAATTATTTAATATGTAGATCAGACTCAGGTCTGTATTTAAAATCAGATCCTAATTTCGTGTCCTGGGAATGGATTTATAAAAAGGATGGTAATGTTATATCTAATAATTTTGATGCAAATATAGTAGAAGAAGGAGAATATGTTTTAAATATAGGAGCATTAAGCAATGGCATAATGTGTTACAATAGTTTTTCTTTTAATATGGAGAGGACTAGTTTGCCAAAGATCGATAGGGTAAATATAGTAGAACTTTCAAATAACAATTCTATAGAAATAGAAGCCTCTGGAAATGGTGAATTTGAATATTCAATAGATGGCGAAAATTATCAAATTAATCCTAGATTTGATAACCTTCAAGGTGGAGTTTATACGTCTTATGTTAGAGATATATTAGGTTGTGGTGAAGATTCCAGAGAAGTTGTTTTAGTTGACTTTCCAAAATATTTTACGCCTAATGGAGATGGTATAAATGATAGGTGGTTTATAAGAGGTATTAGAGGTTTTCCTGGGGCTAAAGTGACGATTTTTGATAGATATGGTAAGTTGCTTAAAGAGCTTACTTCTAACAGTGAAGGATGGGATGGAACTTATAATGGGCAAATGTTAAAAACATCAGATTATTGGTTTGTAGTTAGCTTAACACCTCTCAGGCAAGTCAGAGGACATTTTACTCTAAAGAGATAGTAATAGGGTTCAATATAAATCCATTGGTTTTGATTATAATATTTTTCTTAAAGACATAGGGTAGCTACTTTTGATAGGATTAATGTTTTTTGAGAATAATCAATTAATACAGATAGATACTATAAATTTAAATTCAAAACGATAAATGAGTTTTTTCTTACTTAAAAAGCATGTTTTTTCAATAAAACCATTATTTTAGAGTGATGCAAAACGGACTTAAAAATTATATACCGCAACATGCAATATCTAGGTTACAGTTACTTTTAGAACATGATAATCTCATGGTTAAAGTAAAAACTGAACGTAAAACCAAACATGGAGATTATAGAGCTTTGCCCAATGGTAAACATCAAATTACCATTAATGCTAATTTAAACCCTTATCGGTTTTTAATGACGCTTATACATGAAATTGCGCATTTCGAAGCTTTTAAAGCTTATGGTAATGCAATAAAACCTCATGGAATTGAGTGGAAACGTACATTTCAATATTTAATGTTACCGTTTTTAAACCCAGATATTTTCCCTAATGACTTATTGCCGCTGTTGGCTTTGCATTTTAAAAATCCTAAAGCGAGCAGTGATACCGATGTTAACTTAGCATATGCATTTAAACAATATGACGCGCCTAATGACAAAACATATATATTTGAAGTCCCTATGGGGCTTGCCTTTAAAACCTACAATGGTAAAGTGTTTAAGAAGGGACGAAAACGTGTAAAACGTTTTGAGTGTGTCGAGTTAAGTACAGGGCGTATTTACCTTTTTAACTCTAACGCAGAAGTAGAACTAATAAAACAAGATTAATGAAAACTAATTATTACGCGATATTAATGGCAGGAGGTGTGGGATCACGATTTTGGCCTGTAAGCACACAAGATTATCCCAAACAGTTTCATGACATGTTAGGCACAGGGGATACATTAATACAAAAAACATTTTACCGTTTAGCCCAACTCATTCCTAAAGAAAATATTTTAATTTTAACAAACGAACGTTACAATGATTTGGTGTTAGAGCAGTTGCCAGATGTTAAACAGCGTCAAGTTGTTTTAGAACCTGCTATGCGTAATACAGCCCCGTGTATCTTATATGCAGCACTAAAAATTCAAAAGGAAAATCCAGACGCCGTCATGATTGTAGCGCCTAGTGACCATTGGATCGAAGATGAAATTACATTTTCTAAAAATGTAAAAGAAGCTTTTGATTTCTGCGAAACAAATGATGCTTTAATGACTTTAGGAATACAGCCCACTTTTCCAAATACGGGTTACGGTTATATAGAATACGATAAAACTTCAGAAACCACTGTAAAACCAGTGCGTCAATTTAGAGAAAAGCCAGATTATCAATCCGCAAAAGCGTTTATAGCGCTAGGTAATTTTTTATTGAATGCAGGTATCTTTTTGTGGCATGTTAATAGTGCGATACAAGCATTTAAAACGAATCAAGCTAATTTATATGCACTTTTTGAAAAAGGAATTCCTTTGTACAATACCGAAGCAGAAAGTGATTTCATAGCCGAACATTATCCTAAAGCAGAAAATATATCTGTCGATTATGCTATTATGGAAACGTCTAAAAACGTAAATGTTATTGCAGCCGAATTTGATTGGAATGACTTGGGCACTTGGGGAAGTTTGTACGATAAGCTAGATAAAAATGCAGACGCCAATGCTGTTGTTAATGCAAGAACCTTAACAGAAGACGCCTCAGGTAATATGATCCGTACGGCTAAGGATAAGATCGTTGTTGTAGATGGTTTAAACGATTTTATTATTGTAGATAAGAAAGAAGTATTACTTATTTATCCAAAAGCGAAAGAGCAGGATATTAAGAAAACACTACAAAAGGTGAAAGATACTTTTGGAGAACACTACGGGTAGTATAGCTATTATTTTACTTAAAAAAAGCAGTGGTAGAAGTTACACCTTATGTTGAAATCGATTTATAAAATTGATGTTCAATAGTTTTTTTATAGCATTTTTGAAAAGACACTTAGGGTAAAAAAGTTTCTTTCGGATGCTAGAGGTAAAATATTTATATTCGTAACATAGTATTCGCGTAAACGTAAACACCATGGAAGAAAATAAATTTAATTTTTCGGAAGATACAGAGCCTGTTGATAAAGAACAAACTGTCGCGCAATCTAAAGAAAATGTAAAAAAAGACGCCCAAGGCTTATTTGCTAGTATCTCTAAGTTTTTGAATGAACTTTTGGATTTTAGAGAGGATACAGATAGGGATGCTACAGTAGAAGCGATTAAAAATGACATTCCTTTTAAAGGAGCTACAGCATGGATTTTGGTCTGTTCTATCTTCATAGCCTCTATAGGGTTGAATGCCGATTCTACTGCAGTTGTTATTGGAGCGATGTTAATTTCTCCATTAATGGGGCCTATTTTGGGAATAGGATTGTCTATTGCTATAAATGATATAGACACGTTAAAAAAATCTTTGATAAACTTAATGACCATGATTGTGCTAAGTTTATTAACGGCTTTTTTATTCTTTAAATTTTTTCCAACAGCAGACATCATGACCAACGAGTTGTTTGGACGTACCAAACCCGATGTACGAGATGTTTTAATAGCCTTTTTTGGTGGTGCAGCATTAATTATAGCGCGTACTAAAAAGGGTACTATAGCTTCGGTTATATTTGGGGTTGCAATTGCAACAGCTTTAATGCCGCCTTTATGTACAGCAGGCTATGGATTAGCGCATAATATTGAGCACTTTTGGGGGGCGATGTATTTATTTACTATCAATACTATTTTTATTGCTTTAGCAACATTTGTCGTTTTAAAGATTTTACGTTTCCCAATGTTGAAATATGCGAATTCGCAAAAGCGAAAGCGCATTGCAAGATTAGCATCTGTTATCGCCTTACTGGTAATGGCGCCTGCCATATGGACCTTTGTAAAGTTTATACAACAAAGTGGTTTAGAAGGAGATTATAATAACTTTATAAAAATGGAGATTGAAGAGAACCATGAATTGTGGCTGCAAAAAGGGGTGCCAACTTGGGGAGAGAAAAAAATCACACTGTATTTTAATGGAGAGATTTCCGATGCTACAGTTGCAGATTTAACCAATGAATTAAAGAATTACGATAAAATTAAAGACTTTACTTTAGATATTAAGGGTAATAAAAATAGGAGTATAGATAAAATAGCAGATGCTTATGATAGAGCCATAAGGGATTTAGATAATAAAGATCACATTATAGCAGGACTTCAAAAGCAAATAGAAATATTACAAGACAATATCACAAGTTTAAACCAACAAATAGAATCTAAAAGCAATACGGGAAGTGTCTCTTTTACAAATTTATCTAAAGATGCTAAAGTACGTTACAAAGATTTAGAATACTTTGGGTATTCTAAAATGCTAGCCTCTAAAGATTTTATAAATATAGACACGCTCAATGTTTTAAAGCTCAAATGGAATAAAAACCTGCCCGATAGTTTAAAGCAAAAGAGTGAGGGCGCTTTAAAAGCATGGTTACTTAAGGAATTGAAAGAAAAGGATATTCTAATTTTAAAATAGTAAACTACGTATAAAAAACTGTAATTGTTAAACACGTTTACTAGAAGAAAGCGTGTGTTGTATTATTATAACACTATCGAAGATACGTAAACTAAGATTTATTTAAGTTGTTCCTGATGTTTAATATTGCTAAACTATACTTAGTTCTTTATTGTTAAAAAACAATTTCTCGTTTAGAGTCTAATGTTCTTTAGTAATTAAAGGGATACTATTTGTTGACACTAAATCTCCTGCAAAAAACATATAATTATTTTCTGCCATATTTCTATTTTGAATATCTGTTAGCCATTTAGTTATATCATTTATATTAGACCTGAAAATCAAGTTCATTTTATAAGATTCATTAGTGTTTAAAGGTATTTTTTCTATGCCTCCAGTGATCAAATTTTTATTAAATGGTAAGTTTATATAGGTTTCAAAAAACAAAGTCTCTTCAGGTGGTATAAGTATAGCTTCATTTAAAAATTCAGAATTCATACACTTCCACTGTAATGATTTTTCACCATATCCTATTTCACTATAAAACTGATTAATTATGCTATCTCTGTAAGTTTCATAAATATGGTTATTACCTAATTCTACTAGCGTATAAACCCCACTTCTAGATATTGTATCACCACTAGAAGATGTAACAATAAAGTTTCTTAAACTTATATTCATAAATTTATCTGGAAATTTATTGCTAACACCACAAATTTTACGTTTTGAATTATCATAATATGGGAAAAAAATACAAGTTCTTTTTTCATTATTAGTGATTTTAAATTTTAAAATATTTTTGGAAAGCGTATAATACGCTTTGTCTACAAACCTATTTTCTATGCTACGACAATCTCCCTCGGGACAATATGCATGCAATTTATCATTAAGTAACACCAATTCTAAACCCTCTTTATGTTGACAACTAAAAATGCTAATAACTGTAACGAATAAAAGTGAAATTTTCATCATAAATTTTATTTTTTGTACTTTAAACACTACTCTAAATGTGGTATTACTTTTTAGTGAAAATCAATAATAGTAACACTAAATTTAACTCATAGTAAGTAACTTTTGCTTAAACGTCTATTTTTCTTTTTAAGTATATTAATTTCTTATAGATCAGGACAATATACTTTTTCATGAGTAAGTGTTAATATTAGTTTTTTTAAATTATAGGAAAATTAATCAAACTGTAAATTAAGGAGATTTTTGTTTTTGCAATAGTTTTTAGTAGAAACTCATCGTTTATTTCTAAATTAAAACACCTGCCAGAAAAACTCTGTAAAAATAAGTCAAAGAGTAATCCTAATAATAGAAAGTTATCCCGAAATTGAATTCGGAACTTTAACTGGTAGAGTGAAGAAAACTTATCTTCTACCAGAAAAGGAAGGTAATTATTTAATTGATTTTGAATTGCCTAAAAAGCTTTTTACATCATATCAAAAAAGAATAGAATTTGAACATGAAATGAGCGGTAGTGCTGAAATTGTTACTGATGATCTTTGTCTAATAGAACGTTTTTTATTAATTAAGAAATATTGTTCAAAATTAAGAACTACACTATTCTATAAAATGTAAACAAAATTTATCAAGAGTTTGACTTAACTATAGATAAATTACTCATTTTCCTCAATATACATGCGACGTACTTTTTTAAACAAGTTAGAGGAATACACAAAATCGGTTACGGCTTCATTATCAGTTTTAAAAATCGTTTTATTAGAACCTTCCCACTCTTTGAGTCCGTTTTTAAGAAACACAATTTTTTCGCCAATTTCCATTACAGAATTCATATCGTGAGAATTAATGACTGTCGTCATTTGGTATTCGTCTGTGATCTCTTGAATTAAATTATCAATCACAATAGATGTTTTGGGATCTAAACCAGAATTAGGTTCATCACAAAATAAGTATTTAGGGTTGTTTACAATAGCACGTGCAATGGCGACACGTTTTTGCATACCTCCAGAGGCTTCGCTAGGCATTTTATGGTGCGCGTCTATCAAATTAACACGGTTTAGAGCGGCGTCCACACGGTCATTCATTTCACTTTTGCTTTGTTTTGTAAACATTCTAAGTGGAAACATGACATTTTCTGCAATTGTCATTGAGTCGAAAAGCGCACTCCCTTGAAATACCATGCCAATTTGAGCTCTAATATTTCGTTTTTCGTCTTCCGATAGTTGTGCAAAAACAGCCCCATCGTAAGCTATAGCTCCTTTTTCGTAATTAAATAGTCCTAATAAACATTTTAAAAAAACTGTTTTTCCAGAACCACTTTGTCCAATAATAAGATTGGTTTTTCCTTTTTCAAAAGAAGTACTAATGCCTTTTAGTACATTGGTCTCACCAAAGGACTTATGCAAATTATCAACAACAATCATTAGCTTAATAACATTTGGGTTAAGAAATAATTTAAAACAATAATAACAACACTGGTCCAAACAAAAGAGGTTGTACTGGCTTTACCTACTTCTAAAGCTCCTCCTTTCATATAATACCCATGAAATGAAGGAATTGTTGCTAACACAAAAGCAAAGACTAGGGTTTTTATAAACGCATAAACCACATGAAATACTTCAAAGTCATCTTGTATGCCATAAATATAAGATTCAAGTGTGCTAAAACCACCGTAAACACAAGCAGCCATACCACCAAGAATTCCTAAAAACATAGCTATAGAAATGATAAAAGGGTATAATAATAAGGCTGCAAATTTTGGAAAAATCAAATAGTTAAGAGAGTTAATCCCCATAACTTCTAAGGCATCAATTTGTTCGGTAACACGCATGGTTCCTATGCTAGATGTGATAAAAGAGCCTACTTTACCAGCCATAATAATAGACATGAATGTAGGTGCAAATTCTAAAATTATAGACTGCCTTGTAGCATAACCTACTAAATAGTCTGGTATTAAAGGGTTGTCTATATTTAAGGCCGTTTGTATGGTAATTACACCGCCAACAAAAAACGAAATAAAAGCAGCAATCCCCAAAGAACCAATAATCAAATCGTCTATGTCTTTAAGGATGAGTTGTTTCATTACAGACCACTTTGTAGGTTTGCGAAACATTTCGATCGTCATTAAAAAATAAGCGCCTATATTGTGTAGGTAAGTCATAAGTATCTTTATCTCTGCTAAATTAAAAAAAACTAAGAGACGGTTTTTAAATATATGCCTAGAATTTCGAATAAGCGTAAAGTATTCTAAAATAAGTAGCCTATTCTTGTCTTATTTGTTGGTCTATCTAAGGCATCCGTTTGCATAATCATGATATAGCATTGTATTTAAAAACGATAATTTACTAAAACACGATTTGAGTTTAACTCTAATTTTAAATACAGCTGCTATAATATGCGTATTTTTGAGTCTTGTTACACGTATTTTAATAGGAAATCACAATGAAACACGTTACCACTTTTTTATGTTTTATAGTATTTACAGCAACGCTTATAGCGCAGCAAAATCGTCCTAAATTGGTTGTAGGTATTGTTGTAGATCAAATGCGTTATGATTACCTCACGCGGTTTTACACAAAATATGGCGAAGGCGGTTTTAAACGTATGATGCGGGAGGGATTTAATTGTAAAAACAATCATTTTAATTATGTACCAACGTATACAGGGCCAGGGCATGCTTCCATTTATACAGGAACCACCCCAAAGTACCATGGCATTATTGGTAACAATTGGTATGATAAAGCTTTAAAAAAAATGATTTATTGTGCAGAAGATACCAGTGTTAAAGCTGTTGGGACACCATTTGAAGCCGAGCGCATGTCGCCACGACGTATGGAAACCACAACGTTCGCCGATGAGAATAGGATATTTACACAACTTAAGGGCAAAACTATAGGCATATCGATTAAAGATAGAGGGGCAATTATACCAGCGGGGCATACCGCCAATGCTGCATATTGGTTTAGAGGGAAAAAAGAAGGCCATTTTATATCTAGTACGTATTACATGGAGGCTTTACCCCAATGGGTACAAGATTTTAATAGTTCTAATACCGTAGAGGGGTATTTAAAAGAATGGCAAAGTCTGTATGATATGGCCACTTATGTAGAAAGCGGAGCAGATTTAAATGCATTTGAGAGGGGGTTTAAAGGTAAAACAACAGCAACATTTCCTTATAATTTAAAAGCATTAGCAAAACATAATGAAGGGTTCGATATTTTAAAATCAAGTCCATTTGGAAACAGTATTGTAACAGATTTTGCCATTGCCGCTATAGAAGAAGAGCAATTAGGTAAAGACGCGAGTACAGATGTTTTGGCTATAAGTTTTTCGAGTACGGATTATATAGGTCATAATTTTGGTGTTAACTCTAAAGAAATTCAAGACACATACTTACGCTTAGACAAAGATTTAGAACGCCTTTTTAAGGCTTTAGATACTAAGGTGGGACAAGGGCAGTATACTGTGTTTCTAACAGCAGATCATGGTGCTATCCATGTGCCTGCGTATTTGAGTACACATCAAATCCCCTCAGGCTATTTGGATGCAAAGGCTCGAAAAACGGCCTTTCTTAATTTTTTAAAAACCACTTATGGTACTGTTGACATTCTTGAGAATATTAGCAACAATCAAGTTTTTCTAAATCACGCCAAAATAAAAGCTTTAGGCTTAGAATTAGAAGCGGTACAAAATGCTATTTTAAATGAACAATTGAAGTATGCTCATGTTTCTAAGGCTTATACTGCAAAAACTATGGCTTCTGCAGCTTTTACAGAGGGTATTGAAGCACTTTTACAAAAAGGTTACCACCAAAAGCGGTCTGGAGATGTGCTTTTAGTAAACGCACCTGCATATATAAGATACCCTAAAAAAGGTTCTACGCATGGTAGTGGTTTAAATTACGATACGCATGTTCCTTTGCTATTTTTTGGAAACGGTATTTCTAAAGGCAGTACTTATAAAAAAACAGAAATTACAGATATTGCGCCTACAATTTCAGCGTTATTAGGCATAAGTTTTCCCAACTTTACTACAGGACAACCTTTAGAATTTATTTTGAAGCATGACTAAACGACGTATATTTTCAATTTTAGCTGTACTTATAATGGTTGGTGTTTATGCCTATGAGTATATTTTAGAAAAAGAAGAAGCCTCTCAGGTTGTATTAGAAGGTAAAACCGAAAAGGACACGACAAATGCCTTTTTTATGCCCACAAGTACAACGGGACAAATTGTACATCATAAAGGCTATTCCTTATCGTATAGTGAACCTCATGAACAAGCAGAATGGGTGGCTTACGAACTTAAAAAAGCACATCTTTCTCAAACCCATCATAAACGCCCTTATTTCGAGATTGATAAAGCGGTAAAAACAGGAGCCGCAAGCTGGCGTAATTATAAGAAATCTGGGTATGATAAGGGACACCTTTGCCCTGCAGGAGATAGACGTTTTACGAAAGCAGCGCATGACGAAACGTTCTTAACGAGTAATATTAGTCCGCAAGAGCATACGTTTAATGCGGGAATTTGGAATACTTTAGAGCAAAAGATACGTTACTGGGCGCGAAAGTACGATGGCGTTTACGTTGTGACAGGTGGTGTTTTAAAAGGCGATATGAGGACTATAGGCACAGAGCAGGTTTCGGTGCCTAACGCATTTTATAAAGTGGTTATTGATATGAATTCTGGAAGGCCTAAGATGTTAGGATTTTTAATGCCGCATGAGAATTCTAATAAACCATTATACAGCTTTGTGGTTCCAGTAGATCGTATTGAGGCTTTAACGGGAATTGATTTCTTTCCCCAATTAGAGGATGCTCTCGAAACGAAGTTAGAAGCATCGAGTGCTTACAAAGATTGGAGTTTCTAAGGGTACTATCTATAGTTTTAAAGTTTAAGTTTACGCAACATTCCTTTCCAACGTAAGTTTCTAATAAATTGGCCTTCTTTTGCCGATACTAAAAATTCGGTATTTGCTTTTGCGGCTTTTAAATAGCCCACCATATAGTCTTTAAAAAGCCTTATGTTTCGTTTTTTATAGGCCAACTTTCCGGCAGATATTAAAGTAATGATAAAACCATAACGCATTTTATACATCGCAGCACCTTGTAAATATTTAGAGGCCTTATTATAACTTATGCCTGTCGGTTTTAAGTGTTTAATATGAAGTGTAGCGTCTGTTAAAACATCCCAATGGTAATATTTAGCTAATAGTTCGTCTACAGTATCCCATCCCATGGCACGTTTCAATTGTCCTATTTGCTCAAAACAGTCTTTACGATAAGCTTTTAATGCACCGCGAATATGGTCTTTGTTCGTAAGATTTTCTAAAACCCAAGTGTTGTTTTTTTCGATGTAACAGAACCCTGCCGCCATTCCTAATTTCGAATTGGTATTAAAATGAAGGGCCAGTGTTTCTAAATAATTATGTGGAAAGATGAGGTCTGCATCGAACTTGCAAATAATATCGTAATGCTTATCTAAAGTGTTATACCCTTTGTAAAACGCATTTATAATTTTGGCGCCTGGGAGATGTGCATCAGAGGATGTTGTATGGATACAGGTTATAAATGGATATTGCGCTGCAAAACGGTTAGCAATAGCCGCTGTATGGTCTGTAGAATTATCATTTACAACAACAACCTGTGTTGGTAATAGGGTTTGTTGCACCAAACTTTGCAATGTGCGTTCTATCACATCGGCTTCATTGTGCGCGGGTATAACGATATAGAATTTCAAAAAATTAGCTGATTACAAATTTTGATATGAGGTGTGTTTTCGATTTAGGAACAAAAAAACAATTTCTAACATGGTCATCAGTATTTCTTTTAATACTGCTAACTTTTTTTAGACCTAAAGCCGTATGATTGTAAAAGTTAAAGTCTAAATCATTAAAAAATACATCTAATTGGGCTTCTATGGTGTTATATAACGTTTCGCAAATTACAATAGGCTGCAAGGCTTTAATGTGTGTTTTAGCCGAATTTAGAATGTCTATTTCAGTGCCCTCGGTATCGATTTTAATGACATCTATTTTTTCGATGTGATGGGTGGTTAAAAAATCGACTAGAGTAGTCGTTCTTACGGTGTTTTTAATGAAGTTTCTCGATGTGGTTTTTGTACCAGCATTGCCTTCTCCTGCTAAATTGTATTTTAGATATTTATATTTCTTATTAGCAACTTCAAAAAAATCGATATGGCCTGTTGTGTTGCTTAATGCAAGATCAACGGCGGTAATGTTATTGTCTAGGTTATTTAATGTTATATTTTCATTGAGGAAATATTTTGGACCTAAAGCAGGCTCAAAGGCATAGACTTTAATGTTAGGATTGGATTTAGCTGCTAAAAGAGAATAATAACCAATATTAGATCCAATATCCAGAAATGTATTTATGTTTTTCGAGAGTTCTTCAAATATTTCAGAATACTCAAAAGATTTGTACCCGTTCCAAAAAAGAAGCTGAGTAAGATAACTCGTTTGATTTGTTTTTAGCTTGAGACCTCCACTTGTTGTCTTTAAGTTTACAATACCTGAAGGAGGAAGCCTTAGTGGTTTTGGCAAAACAAAACGTAGAGCGTATGTTAAATTTCTTAAAACCCAATTTATGTGTTTCTGATAGATGAATTGATATATAAATTGAGGTGCTTTCATATGTTTAATTAGAATGTATTGCAAATATATGTTAGATGAACTTAACTATAGAATTAAAATAAATATTGTAGCGTTTCTAATAATTTATATTTTAAAGTTTACAAAAAGGGATTTGAGACGAGTAACAAAGAAACTAGTGTTAGGTTAAAATTTTGAGTTGCAAAATGATGTGTGAGTACGTTAAAAACGTATAAAATTTAAAAACTCAGAATTAACAATAAGAAGTCATTCTGAGTTTTTATATAAAATAGTTTAGCTCTAATTTTAAAGATTCCTTAGTACTTATAAACAATAGCGTTAATATGCATGCCTGCTCCTACACTTGCAAAAATAACGACATCGCCTTTATGTAATTCTTGATGTTCTAGTTTGTTGTTTTTAACCAAATCGAAAAGCGTAGGCACCGTGGCTACAGAGCTGTTGCCTAAGGTTTGTATGCTCATGGGCATGACATGGTCGGGAATGTCTGTGCGGTACAATCTGTAAAAGCGTTTTAATATGGCTTCATCCATTTTTTCGTTGGCTTGATGAATGAATATTTTTTTAACATCCTTAATGCCGACACCACTTTTATCTAAACAAGATTTCATAGCGTTAGGGACATTAAGTAAGGCAAATTCATAAATCTTTCTGCCTTCCATTTTCATGAAACGAGTATCTGAAGACAATTGTTGATTGTTAGATCTACCAAAATGTAAATAGTACGCCTCGTCATAAGTATAACTCGCCGATTCATGGGCTAAGATGCCGCCTTCGTCTTCACTAGCTTCAATAATGGTAGCACCTGCACCGTCTGAAAAAATCATGGCATCTCTATCGTATTTGTCAATGACTCTAGAGAGGGTCTCTGTGCCAATAACCAAACAACGCTTTGCGATACCTGCATTGATAAAAGCTTTGGCCTGTATCATACCTTCTACCCAACCTGGACATCCAAATAATAAGTCGTAAGCAATACATTTGGGGTTTTTAATACGCAAACTGTGTTTTATTCTAGCTGCGAGAGAGGGCAACATGTCACTTTGTACCGTATTGTGTTTAATATCCCCAAAGTTATGTGCAACAATAATATAATCTAAAGTCTCGGGGTCTATTTTAGCATCTTCAATGGCTTTTTCTGCTGCAAAAAAACCTAAATCGGATGAGTTTAAATGGTTTTTAGCATAGCGACGTTCTGAAATACCTGTTATAGATTTAAATTTTTCTACAATAACTTCATTAGGTGCGTTAATAGCAGAACCATCAGCATTTAAAAATTCGTGATTATGAAAGCTTTCATTTTTTTCAATTTTCGTAGGTATATAGCTTCCCGTACCAATAATTTTGATATTCATAACTGTAAAACGACTTTAGATTAATAATCCCTCACTGTGCAAGATAATTTGTTTTAAAAAATACCAGAGACCGTTTGGGTTTCATTTACGATGTTCAAACGGTATTTTTAAGCTTCAGCATAGGCTTCTATAGGCGTACAAGTACACATTAAATTTCTATCGCCAAAGGCATCATCTACACGTCTTACACTAGGCCAAAACTTATTAGTACGTATGTAGTCTAGAGGGAAAGCGGCTTTCTCTCTAGAATAGGGTAAGTACCATTCGTCTCTGGTTAGCATCTCTAAGGTATGCGGTGCATTTTTTAGAACATTGTTAGGGTTGTCTTTAGATACAGTATCTATTTCCTCTTTAATAGCGATCATGGCATCACAAAAACGGTCAATTTCGGTTTTGCTTTCACTTTCTGTAGGTTCTATCATCATAGTACCAGCAACAGGGAATGAGACTGTTGGCGCATGGAATCCATAATCCATTAAGCGTTTTGCAATATCTGAAACTTCAATACCATTGGTCTTAAAAGGGCGGCAGTCGATGATCATTTCATGAGCCGCACGACCTCTTTCTCCAGAATATAAAGTGTCATAATACCCTTCTAAACGGTGTTTGATATAATTGGCATTTAGTATGGCTATTTTGGTCGATTCTGTTAGGCCTTCAGCGCCAAGCATTTTTATGTAGCCATAAGAAATTAAACAGGCTAGAGCAGAGCCAAATGGCGCAGCAGAAATGGCACTTATAGCAGATGTGCCTCCTGTTTTAACAACAGGATTGCCAGGTAAAAATGGTACTAATTGCTTGGCTACACAAATAGGGCCAACGCCTGGACCTCCGCCACCATGTGGTATGGCAAATGTTTTATGTAAATTAAGGTGACATACATCTGCACCAATACGGCCAGGATTGGTAAGGCCTACCTGTGCATTCATGTTAGCCCCATCCATATAAACTTGTCCGCCGTTATCATGAATAATTTTTGTAATGTCTTTTATTGCAGATTCGTAAACGCCATGAGTAGACGGATACGTCACCATTAAGGCCGAGAGACGGTCTTTATGTAGCTCTGCTTTTTCTCGTAAATCTTCGACATCGATATTTCCTTCTTCGGTAGATTTTGTAACCACTACTTTCATTCCTGCCATTACGGCACTAGCAGGGTTGGTGCCATGAGCAGAAGAAGGAATAAGGCATATATTACGGTGGTGATCCCCTCGCGATTCGTGATAGGCTTTTATAACCATGAGTCCTGCGAATTCTCCTTGAGCACCAGAATTAGGCTGTAGCGATGTTGCAGCAAACCCCGTAATCTCTGTAAGTTGATCTTCTAAAGCTTTTAGGACTTGTAAATAGCCTGAAGCTTGCTTTTTGGGAACAAAAGGATGAATATTTGCCCATTTATAAATACTTAAAGGTAACATCTCCGATGCGGCATTAAGTTTCATGGTACAAGATCCTAATGAAATCATAGAATGATTTAAAGCTAGATCTTTACGTTCTAAGGTTTTTATGTAACGCATCAATTCCGTTTCAGAATGATAGCTGTTAAAAGTTTCTTGAGTTAAGAAAGTAGAAGTTCTTGCCAAATGCGGCGCAATGTGGTTTGCTGGTGTTATTTCTGAAATCACGATAGGTGCTTTTCCAGCGGCTTCGGCAAAGATTGAAATTAAATAATTAATATCGCGAATAGATGTGGTCTCATTAATCGCTATGGTAACTGCATTTTTATTGGGATACCAAAGGTTTACTTTTTTAGCTTTAGCTATAGCCTTTATCGTTTTAGCTTTTGTTTTAATTTGTAAGGTGTCAAAAAACGAGCTATTCGTTTGTTCGTAGCCTAAGGCTTCTAAACTTTGAGCCAGTTTGGCGGCTTTGTTGTGAATTTTATTAGCAATAAAACTTAAGCCTTTAGGGCCGTGATACACGGCATACATTCCTGCCATTACAGCTAGTAAAACCTGAGCGGTGCAAATATTTGAAGTGGCTTTATCTCTTTTAATATGCTGTTCCCGTGTTTGCAATGCCATACGTAGGGCGCGACCTCCATCAACATCTTTAGTCACACCTATAATACGCCCTGGAATATCACGCTTATAGGTTTTTTTAGTGGCAAAATAAGCCGCATGTGGGCCTCCATAGCCCATTGGTATACCAAAGCGTTGGGTCGTTCCCACGACAACATCGGCACCAAATTTACCAGGAGCTTCTAATTTCACTAAGCTTAAAATGTCTGCGGCTACAGCAACTTTAATAGCTGCCGCATTGGCTTTTTCAATAAACGACTTTATGTCTGTAATTTGTCCGTTTTTACCAGGATATTGTAACATTGCTCCAAAGTAAGCTTCCGAAAAATCGAATTCAGCTTCTTTACCAACAACCAGTTTTATACCAATAGGAGTAGCTCGCGTTTGCAGTAGATCAAGTGTTTGAGGAAGCAACTGATCTGATACAAAAAACGTTTTAATACCTTCTTTTTTTTGAGCTCGACTTCTCACCGCAAAGAGTAAATTCATAGCTTCTGCAGCAGCTGTGCTTTCGTCTAATAAAGAAGCATTAGCAATTTCCATACCTGTTAAATCGGTAATCATAGTTTGGAAATTTAAAAGCGCTTCTAGTCTTCCTTGTGCTATTTCTGCTTGATAGGGGGTATAGGCAGTGTACCAACCAGGGTTTTCTAAAATATTTCTTTGAATAACAGCAGGCATAATAGTAGGATGGTAGCCTAAACCAATATAGGTTTTACGCGCTTTGTTTGCTTTAGAGAGTTCATGAATATGTAATAGATATTCGTGTTCTGTCATTGGCGCATCAAGATGAAGCGCTTTTTTTAAGCGAATCCCATCGGGGATCGTTTCATAAATTAAATCATCTAAATGGTCTAAACCTAAAGCGTCTAACATGAGTTTTTGATCCTCTTCACGAGGGCCGATATGACGTAAAGCGAAAGCATTTGTATTCATCAAGTTATAATTTGAAATATAATTTGCAAAAATACGCAATAATTGAGATGCCTTTCTAATGTAAAAGGAAAGTTTTTAACGGTTTAGAACTCTTATTAACAGTTTTGTATTTTTACCGAATGAAGATGTTGAAATCACTGTTTAATTTTTACATTAATAGTAGTATCCATGTGGCTTTGGCCGTCTATGCTCTTGGTTATATTACCTTGCTAGAGTACCATATAGCCTACACAGAAACATTACTTTACTTTTTATTTTATGGAACCATTACAGGGTATAATTTTGTAAAGTATTTTGGAATTGCAAAATTTCATCACAGGCGTTTGGCAAATTGGTTGCGTGCCATCCAAGCATTTTCTCTATTAAGTTTTGTGCTAATGTGTTATTACATGATACAATTGCCTGTAGAAATATTGGGTTATATCTTGCTTTTTGGAGCGTTTACTTTTTTTTATGCAATTCCTTTTATGCCTAAGACGCTATTTATAGATAAACACCATAATTTAAGGAGTATTAGTGGGCTTAAAGTTTATATTATAGCATTTGTATGGTCTGGAGTTACTGTGTTTTTACCTCTGTTACATGCTAAAGTGCCTATAAATATTGATGTATTATTGTTGGGGTTACAGCGTTTCTGTTTTGTAATAGCACTCATGCTACCTTTCGAGATTCGGGATTTAAAATTTGATAATTTACGATTATCAACAATACCTCAAAAAATAGGGATACAGCAAACAAAAACAATAGGTATAGCCTTAGCTATACTTATTGTTTGTTTGGATTTTTTTAAAAATACGACTACTATTACAAGCATGCTGTCATTGCAGGCAACTATCGTAATTTACGCATTACTTTTGGTTTTTGCGAGAGTGAAGCAAAGTAAATATTACAGTTCTTTTTGGGTAGAGGGTATACCTATTGTTTGGTTATTGCTATTAATTTATTTACTTTAATCTTTATGCTCTTTCAAAGCCTTTTCAAAGTCGCTTTTAAATGCATTTTTAATATCGTCATCTAAACGAAATGCTGCATTGTCACCAACGCCAACTGCTTTAGATGAATTCATCATCTTAGTTAACTTGCCGTTGTTAGCACTGTAAGTTCTACAGGCTTTACAGTACAATAAGTGTACATTTAATTTTACCATCTCCCATAAGGAGGCTTCTTTATACTGCGATTTATCACATACGTGATTAGCTTCATCACAAGGTATAAAAATTTTGTTTTTGTTCTTCATAATTAAAACCAATTTTCTTTAAGGGCAACTAGCCATTGCGATTCTCGCTTTATGGACGATTACCTATGGATTAGACGCTTCAAAAAGTAAAACATTACAAGGTGTATCTTAAGTTTAAAATTTCACACTTTATAATCGGGTAAAGATAATTATTTTCTGTAACCTTACAATGCGTTACTATTATAATAGAGTAAGGACACAAGAATGTTGGCATGTATTGCTATTGTGCAGAAAGAGATACTTCTTCTAATAAAAAGATAATATTAAAAGCGTTTAAAACTTAAAAACAGATGTTTATTTAGTGACTTTTAAAGCTTTTTCAAATTCATATTTTATGGAATTTTTTATAGCATCACTTAATCCTGATGTTGCTTTATCTTCTTTGTTAATTGTTTTAGAGGCTTCAATCATCTTGGTGAGTTTTACATTACGATTGTAGTAAGATTTTGTAATTTTACACCAAGATAATCTTATATTAAGTTTTAGTTTTTCCCAATCGGTAGCCTCTCCATATTGATCTTTATCACATATGGATTTGGCTTCGGCACAACTAATAAATAATAGTTTACCCATTATTTTAAAACCAATTTTTTTCTAAGCAATCTGCCATAGCTGTTCTAGCCCTATGTATAATAACCCATAGGTTAGAAGCTGTTATGCTTAACTCATTGCAAATCACTTCGGTTTCATAGTCTAAAATTGTTTTCATTCTAAAAACCTCAGCTTGTTTGGTTGGCAACTTTCCTAAACAATTTTGAATCGCATTACCCAATTCATTATTTTGTAAGTTGTCTTCGGCTGTTTTATCAAAAGGATCGGCAACGCGTTCTTCCAACCAATCTCCTTCACTTTCGCTATCATTATAATTAATTCGGACTTCCGCTTTGCCTTTGTTCGAATTTATTTTACGATAATGATCTATAATTTTACGCTTTAGTATAGAGATTAACCAGGTGCGTTCACTAGCTTCTCCCTTAAAATTTTTCATGGATTTTAAGCCTGCTAAAAACGTTTCTTGAACTAAATCTTGTGCTATTTCTCTATCGCTGACGCGCGTTACAGTGTAATTAAATAGATAATCAGAGTAAAGATCTATCCATTTATTGGGATTAATTTGGTGGTTGGGCATTAGTGAATTTCAATATTTGTATAAGTATCAAAAATAAGGAAAAAAAGAATTCCTTAGTAATTTTGTTTAAGGTTTTTAAATCGTGTTGTTGAAAATTTCAGAGCTTTTTATCTACGTATTTTTGTTTGTTGTTGTTTCGCAAACAATGTATAATCATTTGTTTATCAGGGGTTTTTGGTTGTTTCCTGAAGGGTTTTAGGAGATGAATTTGGGTATTCTGCGGACGTTTTTTTTAATTGAGAACGTTAAACAAAAATGTGATTTTTATAAATTTGATAAAAAAAGGAGCAAAAAATTACATTTTTCTTGTATTTAAAATAGGACTTAATATTTGGTATTCAGGAAATTACATGTTAAGGTTTTTATTTTTTTAGACATACTAAACGCCGTACGTCATGAATATCTTGAAGACGGCGTTTAAGAATGGCAGTATTGTTTTAAATTAAAGCTTTAGTCGTTCTTCTATTTAAGCAAACCAGCGCGTTTTAATAAGGCATCTGGTTGTGGTGCTTGTCCTCTAAAGCGTTTGTATAAGGTCATGGGGTTTTCTGTACCCCCTTGACTTAAGATGTGGGTTTTAAATTTATTGGCAACAGTGGTGTTAAAAATGCCTTCACTTTTAAAATAAGCGAAAGCATCGGCATCTAAAACTTCGGCCCATTTGTAGCTGTAGTAACCAAAACCAAACCGTCACTGCTTACATTTAATGAAGTTACCACATTATTCCAC
>CAZLTR010000024.1:0-27685 GCA_964562415.1 uncultured Hyunsoonleella sp.
TTTTTGTCCGTAGCGCTGCTATGAGCTTCAAAAAGGGCCTCATCTGGTTAAATTTTAACTCATTTTCGGTTAAAAACAAAACGTCAAGATGAGTTCAATGTAAACATACACCTTATAAAAATCACATTAAATTTATTTAGATTAATTAAAAATAGTGTATTTTTGTATTGAATTATAAAACTTTAGACAATGGAGAAGATTGGTTTATTTTACGGGTCGGACACAGGGGTTACCGATGACATTACAAGAGATTTTATTACCTTTTGGGAAGCCGATAATTTGGAAGTCTTAGAAATAGGAGAGGCTTCTGTAGACGATTTTAAAAGGTGTTCGATGCTTATTCTCGGGTTGTCTACGTGGTACGATGGAGATTTACAAAGCGATTGGGAGGTGTTTTTTGATGATTTTAAAACCATAAATTTTACAGGAAAAACAGTGGCAATTTATGGTTTAGGAGATCAAATAGGTTATGCCGAATATTTTGTTGATGGCATAGGGATACTGGCAAAAACTGTGATAGAGAATGGAGGTACAGTTATTGGGCATTGGCCAACAGCAGAATACCGTTTTACCGATTCGGTGGCTTTAGTTGACGAAAATCCTGAGTTATTTTATGGTTTGGCTTTAGACCATGATAACGAGTCTGAATTGACAGATAAACGTCTTAAAACGTGGATTGCTATGATTAAACCCGCCTTATCTGTCTGTTCATGACTTAGGATTGAATACAGTATAAAAACATATAAATTTAGAGACTAAAAATCCCGCTATAGCGGGATTTTTTTATTTTAGATAAAGCCCAGTTAAAAGTTATACTTTAGACCAATTTGCGCACGCCATCTCGAATTGAAAAGGTCTGTAACATAGGGCGTCGTGCCTTCTGGAATGTTAAATTGAAATTGTGGTTCATTATTTTCTATGCCTCTAAAATTGAGAAGGCTAAAACTAGAATTGACGACATTGGGTACAAACACCAAACGCCCCCAGTCTTTATTTAAAAAGTTAAAGACGTTCAGCATATCAAAAGAAACTGCAATGCCATCACCGTTTTTAAGCTTTAGCGTGTATTCTAATTTCATATCCAATTCATGATTCCAAGGCGTTCTTGCTCCATTACGTTCTGCAATTAGACCTCGACGTGTGCTAAGGTAAGTGTCGTTCTCTATAAATGTATTAAGCCGTTGCCACTGTTCTTCTGCACTTACAGTGACAGTGCCATTAGCGTCTGTGATGTCTATTAAATTTATGTCTGAGGCAGTTCTGGGCACAAAGATAACATCGTTTCTAGAGGAGCCATCACGATTTAAATCGCCTTGGTATACATAAGAGAATGGTGAACCAGCACGACCATTATATAAAAAAGAGACAAAGCCTGTCTGGTTTTTACTAATATTGAATTCATAGGACTGGCTACTAACAAACTTATGTCGTAAATCAAAATTAGAAAATGATAAAGCGGGGTTGTTTCCAAAAAGTGCCTGATTCCATTCAAAATTAGCAGCAGGAGAACTACGTACCGTACTGGATATGTCTTTGCTTAAACCATAAGTGTAACCTAAATACCCACTGTAACTGGCAATTTGCTTGCTTAGGCCAAAGGTAAGATTGTAACGAAAACCTTGGTCTGTATTGGTTAAAAGAAAAACATTAGTGAAGTTGGGGTTAATTTTTATAGCCTCTCCTGTTTCTAAAAAATAAGGCCGATTGTCTGCGCCTTCGAAATTGCCTAAGTTAGCTCTGCGATTAATGGATTGAAAAAAGATGCCATTAACCACTTCGGTATAAGTGCCTTCAATATCTATGGTCCAGCGGTGTGGCAATAGGGCTTTAAAAGCAATATTGGTTTTCCAGTCTCTTGGCAAACTAAAATTAGGGTCTATTACATTTATTTCGGCAATATTTGGCTGTATGCTGCGCAAATCGTCTAAATTTTCAGTTAAGGGAACAGCTGTGTTGGGTCTTAAATCTATATTGAAATAGTCGGTGCCAGATATATATTCGGCATAGGCAAACCACAAATAGGGGATGCGCCCCGAAAATAGTCCCGTTCCTCCTCTTAAGGAGTATTTTCCAGCAGCATCAAATTTGTAGTTGAAGCCTAAACGCGGATTAAATTGAGGGGCTTTAGAAATGGTGTTGTCAAATCGAGAGAACTCTGGTGTATTTTGGATTTGTGGGCTTACAGGTAAGGTTTGGGTAAGGTATTGACCATCTAAACGCACACCTGCGGTAATTTCTAAGTGGTCATTAATGTGGAAGTTATCTTGAAAAAATAGAGCGGCTTCTAAAACGCCTATAGTGCCAGAGGGCTGGCTGCTCACAAAATTAAAATCGTTATTATTGATGTTATAGACCCCTCTAATACGAGCAGGCCTGTCGTTGAGAAAATCGTCTACAGAGCGGTATTCCCAACGGCCATTCCAAGCCGATAAAAATCCGTAGTCAACATCATGAAGCTGTCCAAACACACCCGCAGTAAAATGGTGTTGTTTCACGTCGAAGGTATACGTGTCTGACAGTTGTAATGTTGAGAAATCGGTATTGTAAACCGAAGCTTCTCTATATGTTCCTGCAAAAATACGCCCTGCAGATGAGGTCGCAATTTGTATGTGAGGAAATACACGGCCTTCAAAATCTCGATTTTCTTGAACCGTATTGTAACCCAAAGACAGTTTATTGGTACTGCCATTTTTAAAGTTAGATTTGAGTTCTAGAGCTAAACTATTGGCAATACTATTGTGGCGATAGCCTTGGTTCCCAAAATTGAAAAAAGTACTGTTCCATTCTAAATTATCTGCAAAACTATTCACATAATTGTTTCTTATGGTGAGTTTGTGAATTTCAGAGAGGTTGTAATCTAACCTCATAAAAAGTTTAGAACTCGCCGTTTTTAAAGCTGCACTTTGAAAAGCGCCGGGATCGTAATCGTAAGTGTCTAAAAGCCGATCTCTAATGGCGGTAACGTCTTCTAAAGCAATATTAGACGTTGCGCTGCCAGGTGCGTTTAAAACGGGGGTATTTGATAGGGCTTGTTCAAAATTTACATAGTAGAATAATTTGTTTTTAACCAAAGCACCGCCAATTCCAGTTCCAAATTGAAGATCGTAAAAAGCCGCAACATCTTGTTTTGCTCCATCTGCAAAGCGCCCAATAAGGTTTTGATTATTGCCGTAACCATAAATACTTCCTTTGGTGGTATTGGTTCCATTTTTAGTAACGAGATTAATACTAGCCCCATTAAAATTTCCGATGCTCACATCAAAAGGCGAGAGCTTTACACTTACTTGCTTTACAGCGCCAAGCCCTATGGGTTGACTTCTAGAAAGCCCGCCTGGTGTGCCATTAGCCGAAGAACCTGAAGCGCCACTAGCAGGTTCTTGAAATCCTATAATGTCGTTATTTGCTATACCATCAATATTTAAATTGTTGAAGCGATTGCTGGCACCACCAAAAGAGTTGAGGTTGTTTTCTGGTAAATTTTTAGTTAAGTCTTGAATGCTACGATTAATGGTAGGCGTGCTTTTAATCGATTTTTGACTTAAAAGTGATTGGTTCCCATTTTTTTTAGGGTTAGTCTCGGCCGTAATGACAACTTCTTGTAGTGCCGTGTTGGTTTCAACTAAAATAAAATTCTTAATTGTACTGCGTCCTAAGTTAATGACTAAGTGGTCTTCTGTGATGCTTCGATACCCTAAGTAAGATATGTTTATGCTGTAATTACGACCTGGTGGTATATTGTTAACTCTATAAAGTCCTTTTTCTGTAGAAATAGAACCATAAGAAAAATTAGTGTCCATGTCTGTTATAACAATATTAGCAAAAGCTATGGGTTGGTTGTCGGCATCTTTGAGACTGCCTTGAATGCTACCCGTTGTTTCTTGAGCAAATGCAAGTGCAGATAGTAAAGCAAAGCTTAAACGGATTAAGAGTAATTTCATTATTAAAAATAGCGTAAGTTAAATGTAAAGTATACTGTGTTTTAGATGTGGTAACTTTAAGTTTGTAAATGTTGGAAAACACTTTTTAATCACGTTGTATTTTAAGTGGTACTGTTTTTCAATACCACTAAAGTGAAAGCTAATATGCACAACCTCAAATTATAGCAGAGGCAGGTACATGCGCTATTCGTGTAGTACTGGTTTACAACAAATCCATTGTAATGTATTTAAAGTTATAGAAGGAAAGATGGTGATCCTTTATTTAAAATTGTATCTACAACAGTATGAAACGATTTAAAATAGATGAATGTATTAAAATGTAGAGGCTGTTGCGTGAGTAATGCAATGATATGCTTAAGTGTTCTGTTAGCCACATGCACTTGCCGTAACAGTTGTAACTCATAACCATGATCGATATCATGAAGTTTTTCTAGAGTATGGTAATTTAAGCTGTTGTTTCGTAAATGCTCTGTGAATTCATCAAAGACTTTAGCAGTATTCCAAGAAATAGAAACAAATGCTTTATAATTAAAATCTTTTTGGTGTAGGCCTAAAAGGTAAAATCCACCATCATAAGAAGGCCCAATTGTAGGGGTGTCTGTATTAAGTTTAACAATGGCTGTTTGCAGGTGCCGTTGTTCTAATTGAGGTGTGTCATTGCCAATAGAAATCACAGCCTCATAGCCCATGTTATAGATGGCTTGCATGGCATTTGCGAAGCGTTCACCAAAATGTGTCCCAAACTGTTTGGTTTCATCGCAATAAAACACGGCCAAACCACTTTTCGATGCGAGTTTATGGGTGTGGCTTTCTAAGGCTTTTCCAAGGTTTTTATCGGCTAAAAATGATTTGGATTTTACTGTTGCTTGGTTAGAGAGCGCAAAAACTAATAAAGCTATTTTCTTAGTAGACGTGACCAGAATTTTAGATGGTGTTTGTAACGTTTCAATACATGTAGTCGAAAGAACGTGTTTTTCATTACAAAAAAAAGTAATTTATTTTAGGAACAGGTATAATTAGGGCCAAACCGAACTGTAAGTCAAAAGGAAAGCTAGGTGTTATAAACCAAAAAAACTCTAAACAGTACCTTGCTATTTAGAGTTTTTTAATTTTGTTTACAGAATTTGTATTAGATTAATTGTCAAGCGCTTCATCTTCCTCATTGTTAAGTTCCTCATCTTCTTCGTCATCTATGGCCTCGTCTTCTTCATCTTCAAATTCTTCATCCTCTTCTTCTCCAAAGAAAAATTCGTTCTCTTTAAATTCGCGAATTAGGAGTGTTCCTGTTTCTGTAGTACCATTTAAGGTTAACTGGTAGTTGAGATTCATCGTGGCGTCTTCCGCATTGTAGGTGCCTAAGGCTTCAAATGTATAAGAAAAGCGTTGTGTACCCGATTCAGAAACGCATTCAAAATTAGTAGGACTAATAGTTGCGGTCCCACGAGTTGCTTCGGCTGTTTCTGGAGTTAAACGTGCCGTAACGGCGATGTCTTCTACATTGAAGCATCCCAGATTAAGAAAATCTTCGGTAATTAAGATGTCTTCACAGCGTTCTATTTCAAAATCTAAGAACGTCACGCCAATAGCACTAAAATCTTCGTCTTCTTCAAAAGGGTCTTCTTCAAAAGTATCTTCTTCTTCTTCGAAGGGTTCCTCGTCGGCAAAAGGTGCGCCGTTTGTATTAGAGTTAATTGTTGCAAAAAGACCATTGTATGTGTTTAAATTGCACACATCACCATTAATAAGGTAAGGCCTTAGTCTTCTAATTGTAGAAATCATAGCCTCATTTTGCTGCGGTGAGAAACGTCTGCGGCAAGTAATATTATTAGCATCTTTACCTGCGAAGGTGGTCATGTAGTTTAAAATGTCTGGCGTGTAAGGGGTGCCATTCGCATCGGTTAGCGTACCTATATAATTACAGTTCGTGCCAATTAAAGTGTCATCGAGTACAGGAGAGGCAGGTGTATCACATATTTTATCTCCAGTGTTTTCACAGTTAGAACCATCAACTAATTCTGTTCTGCCTTGACTATCTTTAAAATCATCATCTGTATGGAATAAACCTAAATAATGTCCAATTTCATGGGTTACTGTTGTAGAATTGTTTGGAGCAAAAGCAGAGGTGCTAAGTTTTATATTATTGCCTTGGTCTGGGAATAAAGCCGTGGCAGAAATAGACCCAAATTCATCATCATCACTTAGGCTAAAAAAGTAGAAGATGTTTAAGGCATTGGCATTTTCAAATCGTAATAAGTCACGAAATTCGGTAAAATCATCTTGTTTTTGAAATTGCCTATTCCATAAGCTATTGTCTAAGAATCTAATTTCAACAGTTTCAAACTGTATTTTAGATTCAAGAAAATTTCTGTTAATGTCTTCCATGATTTTGGCAATGCGTGAAGCATCTGTGGCAGGGTTGCTACCGTCGTTCTTTCTAGAGATGTGGTGTGTTACAGGAATGGTTAGAATTTCTGTCTCGGGTTCCATCTCCTCTTCTTCCTCTTCTGTAATCATTTCTTCTACAGGGGATGGCGCATTGTCGTCATTACTACAATTCATGGAAATGAACATGAGTAAACTTAAAAGAAAAACTTTTAAAAGGGGTATTGTTTTTTTCATAGTCAATAGTGTTTAAAGCTTATGTGTTAAAGCGTTGGTGTACGGGAATACTGTAAAGTATAGGGGTGCTTTTTAAGAGACTCGTAAGAGGTATCTAGCAGAAAACGTTACAGTTAAGATTTTTTTTTATTGCAAAGTTACTACTATTTTTTTGTTAAAAGTTAGCCGTTTAAACGTTGTAATGGTTTGAAATGTTAAAAATAGCATCGCAACACCCTATTTAAATGGGCTGTGGTTTTTATGAGATGTGCTGTTTTTTAACATATTTAGTAGTGACATGAGCCCATACTAACGTAATTTAAGCCAAACTATTACAATAATACATGAGATTTAAGTAACATTTTAAGCTAAAGAGCGTCTTAAAAATATAAGCTTGCGCAATAATTTGTAACTTTGTTAACTATCTAATCCCTCTTCATTATGGATATCAATAACAATATCGAATCGCCGATGGTATTGAAAGTAAGTTTTAATAAGCTTCTGGAGCATTATGAACGCTTGGCGAAAAGTAAAGATGATTTTTTAGCAGTAAAAGCGACGCGCGTTTTAAAAACGGCAGAGGCTTACCCTATTTTGCGTGAGGGGTTTAGCGATATGAATGTCTTAACCGAAAGGGCTAATGAGATACGGGTTATTTTACAGGATTCTTTTGCACCAGTTCTATCCAAAAATGAAATTAAAACAGCTTCGGTACCGTTTCATGATATGATTTTTAATACTTCTGAGCGTTTTGAAAATATTATAAAAACGGCAGGAGTTGATTTTGAATTGAATATTAAAAATATGCCTGAAGACGACAGGTATATTATTGCTTGTACAGTGATACTTAATTTTTGTTATGGTTACAACTTAAACTTTAAGCGGCCATTCTTTTATGAGATTCCAGATGGAGATGGTATTTTAAGATATTACAAGATTTTATATAATGCAGATTTCTGTGAAATTGTCCCAACTGATAAGGCTATTGAAATTACCCAAGCAGATTACGATGAGCTATTAGATAATTTTGATAATATAGATTTGTGGAAAGAAAAATTTCCTCAAGGGAGTTATATATTTAAAGGCTTTGTGATTTCTAATATATTTGATGTTACAGACGATCAATCTATTTCCCAACTTAAGTCCAACTTAATAGGCGAGGATAAACGCAATGATGAAAATTTTATTAAAAATTTTCAAAATGTATTCAGTTCATTATTTGGATTTAAAAACTTAAAGATAGGGTTCTCTGTATTTCATAAGGATGAGTTGACTTTTGAAAAAGTACAGGGGGCTGGGATGAGTAGTTTTTTAATAGGAGATACCGATATGAGTTCTTGTGCAGACGTGTTGTGCGATTGGTCATTGCATAGACTGCTAGAAGAGCAGAAGTTTTTTTCAATCTCCGACGTTGCTCAAGCCTATGCTTTAAAAAAAGATAAGGTGCCTCCTCATATTGCAACATTGCACAAACAAGGTATTGGTAGTGTTATTTTTGCACCTATAGCCAACGATGACGGTTTAATGGGGATTTTAGAAGTGGTATCAGAACAGCCTAAGCTTTTAAATAGCATTAATGCGAATAAACTTATTGATGTAATGCCTTTTATCGTCTCTGCTGTTGAAGAATCGAAGAAAGCCGAGGAAAATGTCATAGAAGCGCTTATACAACAAGAATGCACTTCAATTCATTCTAGTGTGTACTGGAAGTTTGTAGAAGCAGCACGTCAATTTTTAAAAGACAAAGTACGCTTAGGTAACAAAGCTGTATTTAAAAAGATTGTATTTGATGATATTTATCCCCTATTTGGACAAATAGACGTTAAAGGCTCTTCCGAAGCCAGAAACCGAGCAACGCAAAAGGATTTAATGTTGCAACTCAAACTTTTAGATAAGATTTTTGAAAAGATCATAGCTGTTGAAAAATTACCAATTTATGAACAGATTCTATTTCAAATTAAAAATTTTAAAAATGAGTTGAAATTAAATTTTAAAGTAGATAGCGAGCATAGTATTAGCGTGTTTTTAAAGCATGAAATCGATCCTTTTTTAAAATTTCAATTATCCAAAAATAAGAGTGTTGCTGCAGATGTTGAAGCGTATTTTAGTAAAATTGATTCCGACTTAGGTGTAGTATATTATTACCGAAAGAATTATGATGATACTATAATGCTTATCAATAAAAACATGGCGGCTTTGTTAGACGAAAAGCAAATTGAAGCCCAAGCCATGTACCCTCATTATTTTGAACGTTATAAAACAGATGGGGTAGAACATAACATGTATATTGGCGAAGCTATTACAAAGGCAGACGATTTTAATCCTATCTATCTTTATAATCTTAGACTATGGCAATTGCAAGTAATGTGCGAGATGGAAAATGAATTTTATAACAGTCAGCATTTGTACCCTGTGGCTTTAGATGTGGCTTCCATGATTTTAGTATTCAACCAGCCATTATCAATTCGCTTTAGAATGGATGAAAAACAGTTTGATGTTGACGGAACTTATAATGCACGTTACGAAGTGGTAAAGAAACGTGTGGATAAGGCCTTTATAAAAGGCACAAAAGAACGCATCACGCAGAATGGTAAAATAACTATTGTATACTCTCAAAAAGCAGATGAGGAAGAGTATCTAGGTTATATTAAGTTTCTTCAAAATAAAAATATCTTAGATAAAAATATCGAGATTTTAGAATTAGAAGAATTACAAGGTGTTACAGGATTGAAAGCATTGCGTGTTGATATTCTCTATCATGCAAAGGCAGATGATAAAACGTTTTACACCTATAATGATTTAATGAAAGAGATTAAATCCTAACTGCCTTTAATTCGAATTTAACCTAAAAGTTTGCTTTAAGTCGTGTTAAAAAACGATTAAGGTGCGTGTTTTTAATGAGTTTGCGTTTTTGTTTGAAATTTATAGGCTGTAGTTGGAGTTTCTGGTAAAACATCTTTAAGAGCTGCACCATTCATTCTTAAAGCAACACCAAAGGAGAGCACAGATATAATCATGCCTATCATAAATGCGGTATAGGTAATTCTTAATATGCGGTACTTGCGTTCTAAAACCTTACCTAAAAAATAAAGATCTTTTGTGAGAGAATTGTAGACGTAGTCTTTGTCTTTTATAAGTTCTCTAACGGCCCATTCGTACTCTTTAAGTCCCATTTTATGGAAATTACCAAAAAAGGTAAGGTTAACGTCTTTATTGGCCACATCTTCTTTAGTGAATTCGCCACTTGTAATATTAGGTCTTGTGGCTATAATAGATAAAACCATAGAAATAACACAGGATACTGTAAAAATAGCCGTAGGGTATATGAGGTAAGCGTTATTGTCTAATTTAGAAATGAGATTGGCTAAAACTAAAGAAATAATAATAGCATTTACCGATAGTAAGATGTTGGCTTTAGTATCTGCAATATCACTTAGTTTAATATGATTACGAAGCGCTACCCTATAAAATGTTTGAATGCCACGTTCTGGACTCTCGTTTTTATATTGGGCTTTATATTTGGCTTTAAGCACTTCTGTATTGCGTTTCTCTTTCTTCTCTTTTTTTATTTTAATCAGCTTTGCTAAATTCTTTTCTTTTCGAGGTTGCCAATTTCTAAGTGCATAATCTGTGTAGAATTCATGTACTTCGGTAAGCACTTTAATGTTTTCATTACGCCATTTAGAAGGGGAATAATTGGCGATACCTTGAATTTCTAGTTCTTTCCTTAAAAATTCACTGGCCTCTGCAAAGTATTTTTTCCCAAAATGAGAGGCATCGGCATCTCTTATAATTTTACCTAAAAGTGTAGTGGGCTTTGTCTTAAATTTGGTAGCCATAATACATTCACTAACCGCAGTAATAATTTGTGGTTCTGCATGTTGCTCTTCTAAAAAGCGCGTAGCAATGGTCACACTTTCTTCTTCATGTCTTTCTCTAGTGCGAATGTATCCTGTATCATGTAATAGGGCCGACAATTCAAGTACCTCAGCATCTTTAGGGTCTAAATCTGTATGTGCTATAATCTCTCTTACACTTTTTAAAACGCGTTTGGTATGTGTGAAGTTGTGGTATAAAAATGTTTGATCTAGTTCATTCTTAAACAAATCAAATACGTAAGCTTCTGCACTCTCAATCAATTTAGACATAAATATTTTTTTTATATAGGTTTTAATAGGAGTAATGCTCTAAAAATAAGCCCATAATTACTATCTATTAAGACGTGAGGAAATTACAAAAATAACACCTATATTTATATAAAAAAACAACGGATTAATTTAAAAAAGAAAAAGAATTTATGCTTACTTGGAAAGATATTATTAATTTTTCTGTAAACGGAAACCCTCAGCCAGATCGGCGTGTGGAAAAAACAGCTGCAGAATGGCAAACATTACTTACCGAAGAACAATATAGAATTACAAGACTTAAAGGGACAGAAAGACCGCATAGTGGTGCATTGTGTAGTATTTACGATCCTGGAAAATACAATTGCATTTGTTGCAATACACCTTTGTTCGATGCTACCATTAAGTTTGAGTCTGGTACGGGGTGGCCTAGCTTTACACAGCCTATTACAGAAAACGCTATTAAGTACGAAAAGGATACTGCCTATGGTATGGTACGTGTAGAGGTGATGTGCAATACTTGCGATAGCCATTTGGGGCATGTGTTTCCAGATGGGCCAGAGCCTAGTGGTTTGCGCTACTGTATTAATTCTGAATCCATGCAATTAGAAAAAGCATAAACTATGGCAACAAAACAATTAGAATTGGCTACAGTAGGTGGTGGGTGCTTTTGGTGTACCGAAGCTGTTTTTCAAGAATTAAAAGGCGTAGAGAAGGTGGTATCTGGCTACTCTGGAGGTACGGTTCCTGGTAAACCAACATATAGAGAGATTTGTTCTGGTTTAACAGGGCATGCTGAAGTCGTACAAATTACCTTTGATGCGAATGTACTATCTTTTGAAACGCTTCTTCTTGTATTTATGACCACTCACGACCCTACAACTTTGAACCGTCAAGGCGCAGATAAAGGCACACAGTACCGTTCTGTGATTTTTTATCATGATGAAGCGCAAAAACAAGTGGCTGAGGTTGTTCTTAAAGAGGTTTCAAAATATTATAAAGATCCTGTTGTTACCGAACTTAGTGCCTTAAAGATATTTCATGACGCTGAAACCGAACACCAAAATTACTACAGAACACATCCTGCCCAAGGGTATTGTAGTTTTGTAATTACGCCTAAATTGGCAAAATTAAGAGCGTTACACGCCGATAAATTAAAGTAGATGAAACTTCATATAAAGGATACGTTTACCGATGTGTTACCCGCAGATCCAGAGGTAGGTACGATAAGACGACAGGTTGAAAATGCCTGTTTTTCTTATGTGCAACCTAAAACCACCAGTCGGCCAGAATTACTACATGTCTCACCCGAGATGCTTGAAAATATAGGATTAACAACCGAAGATGCAAAGCAAGATCTTTTTACAAAAGTGGTTACAGGTAATGCTGTTTTAGAAGGTACTACACCCTATGCCATGTGTTATGGCGGACATCAGTTTGGGCATTGGGCTGGGCAATTAGGAGACGGCAGAGCTATAAATTTGTGTGAGGTACAGCATAACCGTAAGAACTGGGCTTTACAGTTGAAAGGCGCTGGGGAAACGCCTTATTCTAGATCGGCCGATGGTTTAGCTGTGTTACGTTCATCCATAAGAGAGTATTTGTGCAGCGAAGCCATGTATCATTTAGGTGTACCTACCACTAGGGCCTTGTCTTTAGCGCTGTCTGGAGATAAAGTGTTGCGAGATGTACTATACAATGGTAATACTGCCTACGAAAAGGGCGCTATTGTATGCCGTGCAGCTCCTTCTTTTTTACGTTTTGGAAATTATCAAATCTTTGCAGCACGTCAAGATGCTAAAACGCTAAAAACACTTGTAGATTACACAATTAATCAGCATTTTTCATATTTAGGAAAACCGTCTAAGGCAACTTACCTTGCGTTTATGAAAACCGTTTCAGAACGTACTTTAGATATGATTTTACATTGGCAGCGTGTGGGTTTTGTTCATGGGGTAATGAATACCGATAATATGTCTATATTAGGACTTACAATAGATTATGGCCCTTATGGCTGGTTGGAAGGTTTTGATTTTGGGTGGACACCCAACACTACCGATAGCCAGCACAAAAGGTACCGCTATGGCAACCAACCTAATATGGGGCTTTGGAATTTGTTGCAGCTTGCCAATGCATTGTATCCGCTGGTAGAGGAGGTAGAACCTTTAGAAGCAATATTGAATGCGTATAAAACGGATTACGACAGAAAATATTTGGAGATGATGCGTTCTAAATTAGGGTTGGCATTGGAAAGAGAAGCAGATAAAGACCTTATACAACAATTGGAAATGTGTTTACAGCTTACAGAAACCGATATGACGTTATTTTTTAGAGCATTAGGTGCGTTTCGACCAGAAGGCACAACAGTTAGTGGTTTGCAATGTGTAGAAGCCGCCTTTTACGATTTAGGAGCGGTTACAGGTGCCGTTAAGCAGTCTTGGCAATCTTGGTTTGTGGCTTATGCAGCACGTCTTGAGCAAGAGTCTTTATCTAATACAGAGCGGCAGAAGCATATGGAGGCTGTAAATCCAAAATATGTATTACGTAATTATATGGCTCAGTTGGCTATAGATGCTGCAAATCAAGGCGATTATAGCTTGGTAGATGAGTTGTTTCAAATGTTGAAAAGCCCTTATGATGCGCAACCAGAATATGAAAAATGGTATGCCAAACGTCCCGATTGGGCAAAAGATAAGGTAGGCTGTTCTATGTTATCTTGTAGCTCTTAGTAAACTAAACAGAACCTATAATTAAAAGATCCATTTATAAAGCTTATAAATGGATCTTCTTAACTAATTTAATTAGTGCGTTTTAGGGCGTATTCTTTAATTGATATTAGAAAGTTTTACGAGGATTACATTTTTTTAAAATTTATACAAGCCGAAACGGTTATCGTTTAATCTGCTCTAAATTGAAAAACAGCAGATTTTGAAGTGTGGCCTGCATTATCGGTTGTAATAACTTGCCAATAGTAAACATTGCCAGACGAAATATTTGCCGTGATGCTTTGCTCTAGGTTATTACTTTCTAAAACTGCAACTGGAGGGTTGGCTGTATCGAATCGTATCTCATGGTGCGAAACGTCGTTGTCTACATCATTACTTTGCCATTCCAATAGTACAGTTGCAGCAGCAGGAGGAATCGTGCTACCCATAGCAGGAGCTAACAATTCTGCAGGAAATGGAGCGTAAGTAGAAGTTGCTTCTCCCGCATTGTAAAACTGCCACGTATCACTTTGTGTGGTGAAGCTGGTAGCGTTTTTAGCGGTAACATACCAGGCATAAGGTGTTGCTCTTAGCACGCGAACGTTTAATTCTGGCATTGTGGTGTCATAGTTTTCAGTGATTTGTGTGTTTAAATTTGTAAGGACCAGTTGGTAGTCTTCGGCATTGTCAGCTGCATTCCATCGAAAACGAATGTCGCTTTCTGTAGCTGTAAAATTACTACCTTCGGTACATTCTCTATTGTTATCTGGGAATACTAATGTGGCTTTGGCAGGTGGTATGGTGTTACCTTGGCTGTCATCGTTACTACTACAACGTAATGTTAGGAACAGTGTGATGATACTTAAAGGGATAAAAATATGCTTTTTCATTGCTTTATGATTTTTAAATTTTGATGGTCTGTAGCACTGTTAACGTTAAGAATATAGGTGCCTTTAGCGAAATTAGAGGTGTCAATTATCAAACGGTTTAAAGCAGTGGTTTGGGTATAGAGTCGTTTGCCTAAAAGAGAGTAGATTTCTACAGTGGTTTGAGAACTTGAAGTGCCTAAATTAATCTGGAGTACATCGTCTACTGGATTAGGATAGATATTAATGTTATTGCCTAAAAAAATATTTTTTTCAAAGCTGCCTTGGCAATCTGTAAGGCCTTTTACACTAATGGTGTTCTGCCCTTTTTGTAGTTCTATAACAGTATTGGTTTGCATTGTTGTTGTGGTGACACCATTGTGGGTCACATGGTAGGTGTCACTGCCTTTCATTTGTAAAGACAATTGGGAACCTCTTTGAAGTGTCTTTGATGTTACAGTAAGTGGTTCGGGTTGTTTAATTTCAATGGTGTAACATTGTTCGTAATCGGGTTCTGTATCTAGAGTTATACATACGGTATAAGGGCCCGCTTCTAAATTAGAGATTGTAAAATCTGTGTTGAAACGCTCTTCTATGGTGGTCGTACCTCCTAGGATGTTAATAGTATATTCTAAAGCGCTTGCTGCAGAAATGGTTAAACCACCATTATTACTGTTTCTACAGGTTTCATCTCTAACTTGAAGCGCGAAATTAGCGCTGGGAAGCGTAAAAATTTCACAACCATTACTGTCTACTGTGGCGCCTAAGGGAGTGGTGTTACAGCTATCATTCGCATTAGGAACACCATCACTATCGGTATCATTCACATCTATAAAGGGTTGGTCGCCATAAATTCTAAATTCTCCAGGGGCTAAAGTGATATTTTGATTGGTATCTGAGACAGTCACAGGGGAATTGTTGTTTAAAAGATCGTACCAAATGCCTGTATTTTGAAATTCGGGGTTTATAGCCTGGGCTGTAGTATCGAAATTCCCAATAATAGTAATATTTGCGATATCTGTTTCAGAAGTCGTACTACTTGTTAAATGAATACTTTTGATGGGATTAGCCAGTTGGAGGTTGAAATTGGTGGTTTTAAATATAGCAGCGTTTTGTTTTAACCGAATTAGTTTAGACCATGTTTCGTAGACAGCTCTGCGCTTAGGGGCTTCGAAATAGTCCCAACGGATAGGTTTTTCTCCAGTTCTTCCGTTAAAATCAATGCTAATATCGTAACCAAGTTCTCCAAATTGCCAAATCATTTTAGGGCCAGGGACGGTAAAAAAGAAGGCGCCAGCCAATTCAAGACGTTCTAGGGCATTATCCAGGTTATTTGCCGAAAATAATAAGCGTTCTTCATCATGACTTTCCATATATGAAATTGCATTAGGGCCATCGAATCCCTTATTAATGTAAGATACATTAGCGAGGTCTTGGTTGCCTTCTATAATTCCATTGTAAGCACTGTGCACGGTGTTCCATAGTAAAATGCCTTTGCCCTCATCGGCTCTGTAGTCTGCCCATTGTTTTTCTTCTGCGATAATGCCTAAATGTTCAAAAATAACATAAAAATTAGGGTCTAAAGCCCATTGGTAATCGGCATAGGTCTTAAGCACATCTACTCTGTCCTGTTGTAAGCCATTGGTGCAGCCCTCATCATTAGCACTACAATTTTGCGTAAAGCCTTTGGTTAAATCCCAACGAAAACCGTCTATGTTGTATTCATTAATCCAATAGTCTACAGTGCGTTTTACATAGTCTTGTGTGGCAGGAGATTGATGGTTAAAATCGTTAAAAACATTAAAAGCGTGTTTGGCAGTTGAGTTAAAAAACGGATTATCTTCTCTAGCTTGGCCTTGGTAATCGCCGTTATCTGTATTCCACATCCGGTAGTAGGGATGTTGGCCCGAAGCATGATTGTAAACCACATCAACAATAACTGCAATACCGCGTTTATGGCATTCGTCTACCAACTGTTTAAAACTATTTGCTGTACCGTAATATTTATCGAGCCCCATGTGAAATGAAGGGTTGTATCCCCAACTTAAGTTGCCATCAAATTCGTTTAAAGGCATAAATTCTATGGCGTTTATACCCATGTTTTCTAAATAGTCTAAACGTGCTTTTACGGCATCAAAGCTGTGCAATTCGTCAAAATCTCGTATGAGAAGTTCGTAAATAACAAGGTCTGTTTTTTGAGGTTTTTCAAAATTGGTGACCTCCCAAACAAATGGTGTTTCACCTGTTTTAAGTAATGTAACTGCATGGTTGGTTTGTCCAGAGGGGTAACTTGGTAAGTTGGGGTAGGTGACAGCATCTATAAATTTGTCATTAGATTCTGCTAAAATACTAGGCGAGTAAGGATCTGCAATTCGTATACTGCCATCCACCAAGTATTGATACATGTGATTGGTTTGAGGGGTTAACCCTTTTAGTTCTAACCAGAAACGGTCTCTAGCGGTATCGTGAAACATTAGGTAGTTGGCATCTTGAGTCCAGTTATTAAAATCGCCTATAACATGTACCGTGTTTTTTCCAGGTGCAAATAAAACCAGGGTTACTTTTGTAGGATCGTTTGGATCGCTATTGATGCCGTCTAGTAAACCGTCTGGAACAGGATTTAAAGCAGGAAGACGAACATTAAATGATTTAGACAACATGGTTGAACCATCAGAAGCTTCTAAGGTGAAGTTTGTGTTTTCTGCGATGGTGTAATTAAAACTGTAGTTTGTTGCAGCTGTTGAAGTATTCACTGTGGTGCCGTTGGCTTTAAGGGTGAAATCCGACTCGAATGTGGTAGTGGCCTCAATTTGTATAGAGGTGCCAGCGTTAACAATAGTTAAGTTTGCTGTTGGATTGTTAAGTGTTAGTGTATTAATTGCAATGTCGAAAAAAATATCGTTAGACTTTTTTTCGCCCAAACCGGCATCGGAACCGTCTTTGGCTTTAACAAGCATGCCCAGTCTGGAAATATTTGAAGTACCATAAAATGCACTGGGTGTGAATGTAAAGCTATAGGTGCCATCTCCGTTATTGGTGAGTCGGTTGTTTTCATTAGAGTTGGTCCAACTGCCATTGGTTAAGGCGTTGCCTCCAACAGCACCAGAGCCATCAAAATACCAAGCCCATAGAAAGATGTTGTCTGGGGCGTTAGGGTTCCATAAACTAGGGTCTACATTAGAGAATGTAATGGTAACAGGCGTATCTACTGTTATTGTACTGGGTGCAGAAATAGCATCTACATTTTGTATCTGTCCATATCCTAAACAGCCTATTAAGCAAGAGATGGTGCATAAAATTAGTGTTCTCATAGTGGTATTTTCAAAAGGTTAATCAAAAAGAGGTTGTACATTTTAGAAAAGACAACCTCTTTAAGGACTTAAACTCAACTTGCATTATTTTTCTAAGTACATTTCTATCTTTTGCCTAAATAGTATAAAGGTTGGTTTTGGTCTGTGAAATCTACTCTCACAACGAAATTACCAGCTTCAGAGGCGATATTGTTGTCGGGGTCTTGATCTAAAATGCCATCGTTGTTAGCATCTCCAAAATCACCTCCCCAAGTATTGTTCAATCTAAATTTAATCTCACCATCTAAAAGTGTGATGTTTTCTGCAAACCATATACCAGGTTGAACTTCTGTAAGAGCAGCATCTGGTCCAGCTTCGCCCCAGTCGTTAAACCCAGAGCCTACAATACCCCAAACATTGCCTTCGGTAATACTATAAGAATTGTCTTTAAAGTCTACTGTCACCACATAATGTCCTTCTGTTGTAGCAATGTTATTATCGGCGTCTGTATCTAAAATACCATCGCCACCAGCGTCACCAAAGCTAACATCCCAAGCGTTGTTCATTCTAAACTTAATTTCACCAGTAAGTAACTTTACATTGGCTTTAAATGTATCGGTTGTGTAATCGTAGTATAACTTCGCATCTGGTCCAGCCTCACCCCAATCGTTAAATCCAGAACCAACAATACCCCAAGAGAAAGGTTCTATGGTATAAGCATTGGTGGCTAAGTTTAGGGTAATTTTATAATCACCTGCTGTAATATTAATGTCGTTACCATTTTCGGTGTCGAGTACGCCATCGGCTTCTAAATCGCCAAAACTATTGGTCCAATCGTTATTTTCTCGAAATTTTATAGCACCATCCACAAGATTAACATAAGATACAATAACATTTGGTGTTTCTGTAGTGTAGAATTGAGCGTCTGGAAATTCTCCCCAATTATTATATGCAGACCCCACAACTCCCCATGAAGAGACTTCAATGGCACTATTTGAAACTTCACTTGTAGTTTCTTGTAGTTCTATGTTGAGCATCTGGATGTTAGAAAAAGATTCTAAGCTGTTGTCGCCTATAGCAGCTTTTATTCTAAAGAATAAATGGCCTGCATTTGGAAGGTCTGTTTCTGGGTCATTATCTAAACCTGCTATGTTTGCTAAAGTTAGTAATTGAGCAATGGTAACGGGCATTTCATTATTAGAGGTGGTCCCAATATTGTAGATGGTATAATTTTCATCTGTAGCATCGCCAATATAGTCGCTAAAATCTTCTGTTGTAGCGGCCTGAAGGCTGTAATTCGCCTCGGTAGGCGTCCCAAAATTGGCATCTCTCCAAGTAAAACGTTCTGCAAGGTTGTCGCCTAGAGTGGCGTTTAGGGTATAGTTGTCGAGAAACGTTGTGTTAAATGTGAAACTTTCGGTTTCTGTTGCTACTGGAGTTAGCGGTTCTTCTTCGCATGCGTTAAAGCATAATGTTACTACAAAAAGTAGCATAAATAATTTTATAGCTCTCATCTTAGTTTTTAATTAGTTGGTGATGTATTAAAATCCTGGGTTTTGTTTCAAATTAGGGTTGGCTTGTAACGCAGGAAGCGGAATAGGAAAAAGATTATAATGCGCAGGTATTGATGTGCCATTTGCAGTGTTGCCTTTCCATGGCCATATGTACGTGCTCCCTGTAAATCGTTTAAAACGTATCAAGTCACTACGTCTGTGACCTTCTAAATTTAACTCTCGTCCTCTTTCGTCTATTATAAAATCTAAAGTAAGCTCTGCTTGTGTGATAGGAGCCGCATTAGATCTTTGTCTCACTTGATTTACAAAGTCTAAGGCTTCAGATCTGCTACCTCCGGCATCTCTTAAAACACATTCGGCATACATTAGATAGGCATCTGCAAGTCTAAATAAAGGAAAATCAGTACCTGAAAATCCAGTAACAATAGAAGCACCATTAAAGTTGGTGTTTCTAAATTTTGTGGAAGGGTAGCCATCGGTCCATTCGCGATAATCGGTCATTTCAAAATTATGGCCTTCGGTCCAAAATAGGCTGGCTCTTACATCTGTAGAGGTTTCTAAATTGCCATATAAACCGTACCAGGCTTTAGAGGCTCTGTGTCCTGTCCAGCCATCATTGGCTCCAAAATCGGCCAGAACCATGGTTTCTGTACTTAAGCTGCCATTAACAATATAAGTGGTGTTGCCAAAACTCTGGCTGGTGTCTGCATCTGCTATTAAGGGAAATATAATTTCGGTAGAAGTATTGTTATCGGCAGAAAATAAACTTTGAAAATCGTTAGCCAGAGTAAATCCACCATCATTAATCACTACATTTATTGCTGTTAATGCCTCACTATATCTAGGAGTGCCAGTGTATACTTCTGCATTTAGGTATAGTTTAGATAAGAGCATTTGTCCAGCTGCTCTTGTGGCTCTGCCGTAAGTATTGGTGTTAGGCAAAGCATCTACAATGGCTAATAACTCTGCTTCTACGTAATTAAACAATTCCAAACGAGAGGACTCAGGTAACGGTGTAGAGTTTCCAAAATTCTCTTCGGTAGCTAAAACGCCTTTACCAAAGGTATCGATAAGGTAATAATAGGCTAAAGCTCTAATAAATCGCGTTTCGGCAATAACGGCAGGTTTGTTGTCTACATCAATGTTATTTATTACAGATAACAAGTTATTGGCTTGTGGGATTGTAAAATAAATACGGTTAAATAGGTATCTGAAAAATTTGTTGTTTTCATCCCAGTCAGACGTTGTGGTAAGTTGGTCTAAGCCATCATCACCCCAACGGTTTTTCATAGCATCTGCTGTGAAATCCTGTAGGTTTACGATACCTCTTAGAAAAGGCGATTCACCTGCATTATCTGCAATATCAGAATCCTCAGGTCCAATCACACTAGAGAGTGCAAAAGACGCATATAGTCTAGAAAGGATACCCTGCACCGCATTGGCATCTTGAGCTATAAGTTCATCTAGAGATAGTTCTACTTTAGGTTCTGTGTTAAGGTCGTCGGTACAGCTTACACCTAAAACGAGCGTAAGACTGGCTAAGCATGTAATAATTGTATGTCTCATAGTTGTTTTTTTTAAAAGTCAAGGTTCATTCCCAGAGTGTAGATTCTAGGTCTTGGGTAAAAATTGTTGTCGATGGCATTGAAATTTTCAGGATCCTGACCAGTGTAACTTGTAATGATAAATGCATTGTTAACAGCGCCATATAATTTTAAATTAGCGTCTTTTAAAATAGTAGTGAAGGTATACCCAAGAGAAATGCTTTCACACCTAAGAAAAGCGGCATTTTCTAAAAAGTAGTCAGAGAAAGCAACGTTACCATTGGTGTTCGGAAAATTAATATCGGCCGCTCCAGAAAAGAAATCTAAGGTGTTGGTTAAACTTTGTTTGTTGTTAGGAAGTGCAGCTTCTGTAAATCCAGAGGTTAAACGTCTGGCGTTGTATATTTTTCCATCAAACTGCCCTCTAAAGCTGGCATTGAAATACCAGTTTTTATAGCTGGTGTCTAATCCAAAACCAAAGGTCCAATTAGGTCTTAAAGGTTCTAAATACCTATCATCATTATCAATAACGCCATCATTATTTTGGTCTACAAAAGCACCAAATACAGGGCTGCCATTGGCATCGTAAATTTGTTCGAATACCCAAGCAGAAAAGGCTTCTTCTCCTACGGCATGAAGTGCGAGATTAACACCTGTACCTGTTGGGATGCCAGAATCTGGCGCTGTAATTTGTGTAATACCATTGAGGTTTTTAACTGTGGTTTTATTAAAAGCTACATTTCCATTTATAGAGAGATTCCAGTTGTCACTCTGTATAGGGTTTAAATTTAAACTTAACTCGAAACCTTGGCTTTCCGTTTCGCCAACATTTTGAGGGAAAACATCACTTAAGCCTTGCCCTGGTCCTACAGGCGCATTTACTAAAAGATCTGTGGTGTTGCTTTGAAAGATGTCGAAAGCACCAGTAAGAAGTCTGTTTTTAGTAAAACTAAAGTCAATACCAGCATTGATGGTCGTTGTCTTTTCCCATGTAAGGTCTTCATTAAAAGCTTTGGCGTTAAAAATAGCAATGCCTTCTAAATATTGTGCAGAAGCGCTTCCCCTTTCAAAAAGTGGGATTGAAGGGAAAAAACCAGAAATACTTGTAATATCTTGTTGCCCTGTTTTACCCCAGCCCAAACGTATTTTAAAATCGTTAATAAAGTCTACATCTTTTAAAAAGTTTTCTTCTTTTAATTTCCAAGCAAAAGCAGTAGACGGGAAGTAACCCCATCGGTTCTCTTCTCTAAATAAGGAAGAAGCATCGGCTCTAAAGGATACGGTTAAGAGGTATTTGTTTAAGATGTTAATATTAGAGCGTCCAAAAAACGATTGTAAATTAAGTTCGTTAAAAAAGCGATCGTCTGTTTGAAAATCTCTTATTCTTAGGCCTGTCGCATCATCGTATCTAAATTGTTCTTTATTGCCGTCATTTTTAAAGTTTTGATAGCCATAACCTCCTTGGATTTCAAAATTTCTAATGAAGAAATCGTCAGACTGTTTGTTGTACACCAAATAACTTTCTAAAGTTGTATTGGTAATGTGTTGGTTTTCTCTATAGTGGACCCCTGGATTAAATACAAAGTCGGCACCGTCGTTTATAACGCGGTAAGTGGCAATAGCATTCTCAGAGAATATTTCTCTAATTTTTGCTCTAGACGCTTCTAATCCTGTATTTAAAACAGCTCTTAATTCTGGAAGAAAAGGGAGTTTATAGTCTAATTCTAAATTCCCTAATATTTTATTGACTTGTTCTGGCCTTCTGCGTTGTAGCAATAATGCAAGTGGGTTACTACTGCCATCTAAACCATTTTGGTTAGGGTCTGGATTTATCCTGTTAAAAAAACCGCCAAACCTAGAATCGCGATCAAACACAGGACCTGTAGGATCTGAAAACACAGCGCCTTCTAATACCCCTTTGGTGTCTATTGTGTTTTTATCAACACTAAGAGCTTTGGCATTAAAATCTATTTTCAAATGGTCTTTTAGTAATGTTGGTGTTACCTTTACAGAAGCCGAAAAACGTTCGTAATCGTTTGTTTTTACCACCCCTTCTGTAGAATTATAGCCCACAGAAGCTCTTATTGGAACTTTTTTAAATAAACTGGCTCTTACACTAAAATTATTATCGGTCGAAAAACTTGTTCTGTAAATGGCATCTTGCCAATCGGTATTATATAAATCTCTACCGTTTAGCGTTTGTATTACAGATTCACTGGTGTTTACAGAACCTGCTGGAACGCCTAGCAAATCAACTTCATTAGGAAATACACTTGATATAAACCGTGTAAATTCTTCGCCTGTAAAAAGATCTATTTGTTGGCTTACTCTACTAGATGATATATTAGAAGAGAAACTGTATTGGGCTTCTCCAGATGTACCTTTTTTAGTGGTGATGATGATAACACCGTTAGAAGCACGCGAACCATAGATAGCTGTTGCCGAAGCATCTTTTAGGATGGTGAAACTTTCAATATCATTAGGATTAATAAGAGAAAGTGGATTGTTAACTCCCGCAGGGTTGCTATTGTCTATAGCAATACCGTCGATAACGATAAGCGGGTTGCTATTTGCCGATAATGATGCCCCACCTCTTATCCTAATATTTGGTGTGGCATCGGGTTCGCCTCCAGCATTGGTAATTCTAACCCCAGGTGCTTTACCTGTTAAGAGTTGATCTGCAGATACAATAGCGCCTTTATTAAAAGATTTAGCGCTTACCAGATCTACAGCTCCTGTGAGGTCTTCTTTTTTTACACTACCATACCCAATAATAACAACTTCGTCGAGTAGAGAGGTGTCTTCGATTAATTGAACGTCAAGTGTATTGCCTTCTGTATATGTAACCTCTTTGTTTTCATAACCTATATAAGAGAACATAAGTACGTCACCTGTATTCACCTGGATGCTGTAGTAACCATCGAAATCTGTCGTTGTTCCTGTAGTAGTTCCTTTAATAACGATATTTACCCCAGGAAGTGGTGCAGCGGAAGATTGCTCGGTTACTTTTCCTTTAACGGTTGTTTGACCTATCACTAACACAGGTGTTAATAATAGTAGATACAACAGTCCATTAATTATTGTTTTCATAAAGATGTCTTAATGTTTAATTCGTTGCTTTTTTGTAATTATATTTTCACTCTTCATCGGTAAATTTATATAAAGGAATGCATAGAAAATAATTTGATATTACGAAATTATAAGCGAAAACGTTTTCGTGTTGAAAACTTTTCATTTTTTAGCGTATTAAAATGCGATAAATGAATAAAATTAAGAGTTGTTTGCTATTTTTACCGTTAGTTTTGCAGCTTGACTATTTTAAAGAATTATGAAAGGAAAAATTACATTAAAACAGATTGCCAAAGAATTAGACGTTTCCATATCTACAGTTTCTAAAGCTTTAAGCGATAGTAAGGAGATTAGTGAAGAAACCAAACAGAAAATAAAGGCTTTTGCAGAATTATATAATTACAGACCTAATAACATTGCCTTAAGTTTACAAAATAGAAAAACCAAAACCATAGGTATTCTTATTCCAGAGATTGTACATCATTTTTTCTCTACAGTAATTAGCGGTATTGAATTAGTGGCTAACCAAAGGGGGTATAATGTTATTGTAGGTTTGTCTAACGAGTCTTTTACTAAGGAAATTATTAATATGGAAATGCTGGCCAATGGCAGTATAGACGGATTTATCTTATCGATCTCTAAGGAAACTCTACTTAAACAAGATTACCATCATTTTACGGCTACAATTAATCAAGGCATTCCAATTGTGATGTTTGATCGTGTAGTGGCCGAAGTGGCCTGTGATAAAGTTATTGTAGACGATTTAAATGGTTCTACAAAAGCGGTGCAAAAACTTATAGATAATGCGTGTAAAAAAATAGCTATTATTACCACAATGGATTATGTAAGTGTGGGGCGTTTGCGTACACAAGGCTATTTAAAAGCGCTGGAGGATAATAAAATTACGCCGAATCCTGATTTAATTTTGAAGTTGGACGATAGTTTGGATTTAGAGAATCATTTGGAATTATTGGAAAATGAAATCAAAAAGTTTTTTGAATTGAATACAGAGATTGATGGTGTTTTTGCGGTTAATGAACTTTATGCTATTACAGCAATGAAGGTGGCTCAAAAGATGGGATATAAAATTCCAGAAGACATTCAAGTTATAGGATTTACAGATGGGGTACTGTCTAAACATGCCACTCCTACACTAACTACAGTGAGCCAACATGGGAAACGCATTGGGTCGCAAGCAGCAAACTTGTTAATCGATAGGCTTCAAAATGAGGATGCTAGCCATAATCAATATCTAGTAAGCAGCAAACCTAAATCCGACTATATTAAGCTCGTTATCGAAACAGAAATTATAGAAAGAGACTCTACTAAATAATTTTTTTTTGGAAAAGTAAAACTCTTTTCTATATCTTTGCAGCATCAAGACTTATATTTTCACTCTTCACGAATAAGTTTTGATAAGTACATTTTGCTTATCAAATAGTATTAATCAAACACATACTATTTAATGCAAAAGCGTAAATTAAGTGTTCTAGAAATCTGGAACATGAGTTTCGGGTTTTTAGGAATTCAAATGGGCTTTGCCCTACAAAATGCCAATGCGAGTAGAATTCTCCAAAGTTTTGGAGCGGATGTTCACCAACTGTCATGGTTTTGGATTATAGCACCCTTAATGGGGCTTATAGTGCAACCTATAGTAGGATATTACAGCGATAAAACTTGGGGGCGATTTGGGCGACGTAAACCGTATTTTTTAATCGGAGCCATTTTAGCATCTGTTGGGCTTATTTTGATGCCTCAAGCACATTTTTTTATAGCATACCTCCCTGCATTGTGGGTAGGCGCAGGGATGCTTATAATTATGGATGCATCTTTTAATATTGCTATGGAGCCCTTTCGTGCTTTGGTAGGTGATAATTTAAGAACCGACCAACGTACCTTAGGCTTTAGCATACAAACCGCCCTTATAGGGTTTGGCGCTGTAATAGGCTCTTGGTTACCTTATGTGCTTGCGCATTGGTTTGGCGTGTCTAATGAAGCAGAATTAGGAGGGGTTCCTTTAAATTTAATTTTTTCATTTATTATTGGAGCCATTATTTTACTAGTATCAATTCAAGTGACTGTAGTGACCACAAAAGAATATAGTCCAGAAGAATTAGAACGTTTTGAGGCCGTAGAACGATACACATTAGAGCCTCGCACTGTACAAGAAGAGGAGACTTCCAGCATTTTAGACGTATTTGAAGACTTTAAAAGAATGCCTCAAACGATGCGTCAATTAAGTTGGGTGCAGTTTTTCTCTTGGTTTGGTCTTTTTGGGATGTGGGTATTCGCAACGCCTGCTATAGCACAGCATATTTATGGACTTCCACATACCGATGCCAGTAGTAAAGCTTATCAAGATGCTGGCGATTGGGTAGGTATCTTATTTGGCGTTTATAACCTTGTGTCTGCAGGTTATGCTTTCGCTTTACCGTATATCGCTAAACAAATAGGACGTAAAAAAACACATGCACTTTCTTTATGTATAGGAGGCCTAGGATTATTGTCTATTTATGTGATGCCCGACAAAAATTGGCTGCTACTGTCTATGGTAGGGATTGGCGTGGCTTGGGCCAGTATACTTGCGATGCCTTATGCTATTCTTGCAGGTTCTATTGCTCCTAAAAAAATGGGGGTTTACATGGGCATATTTAACTTCTTTATCGTGATTCCTCAAATTATCAATGCGCTTATTGGAGGGCCGCTTGTAAAATATGCCTATGCGAATCATGCAGTCTTTGCTTTAGTATTGAGTGGAGTGAGTTTTTTAATTGCAGCGTCTTTAGTTTTTAAAGTGAAAGATGTTGATGACCTAATACAAGAGTAGAGATGAAAAATATAGGAGTAATATTCGATTTAGATGGTGTTATTGTAGACACAGCTAAGTATCATTTTTTAGCATGGAAAACATTAGCAGACAAATTGGGTATTAGGTTTACAGAAACCAATAACGAATTGTTAAAAGGCGTAAGCCGCTCAAGATCTCTAGAAATTTTATTGCGTATCGGGAACGTGTCGCTTTTAGAAGCAGAAAAAGAAGCCTATTTGCTAGAAAAAAATAAGCAGTATTTAGAATACATCTATAACATGGGAACCGATGAAATTCTTCCAGGAGTTGTCCCGCTTTTAAACCATTTAGACGATTTAGGGATTGCATATGTGTTAGGGTCTGCTAGTAAGAATGCCGCCTTGATTTTACAACAGGTTGATTTGCTAGAACGATTTTCGGGCATCGTAGACGGTAATAGTGTGTCTAAGGCTAAGCCAGATCCCGAGGTGTTTTTAATAGGAGCAGAGCATTTGCAACTACCCCCCAAACATTGTGTGGTTTTTGAAGATGCTATCGCAGGAGTAGATGCTGCAAATGCAGCACAAATGCTGTCGGTTGGTGTTGGGGATAAACAAACACTAAGTGCAGCCACATTTAATTTTAACAATCTTACTGAAATACCAGAACATTTTTTTACAAAGGTGATTTCAGAAAAAATATAAAATAATGAACCAAGATTATATCAAACCAAACCATTGGTCTATTATAGAAGAAGGTTTTTGCAAAGATCGCATGAAATCTTCAGAAAGTTTGTTCAGTATTGGTAATGGAGCCATGGGGCAACGGGCCAACTTTGAAGAACAGTATACTGGAGATACCTTCCAAGGCAGTTATATCGCAGGGGTGTATTATCCCGATAAAACTAGAGTGGGATGGTGGAAAAATGGCTACCCAGAGTATTTTGCAAAAGTATTGAATGCCCCCAATTGGATTGGCATCAATGTATGTGTTAATGGCGATCAGTTAGATTTGCATACCTGTAAGCACATTAGTGATTTTCGCAGAGAACTTAACATGAAAGAAGGGTGGTTGTCTAGAACTTTTAAAGCAGAATTACATAATGGCATTGAAGTTCGTGTATTTGTGAAACGTTTTCTAAGTTTAGATTTGGATGAAGTAGGAGTTATAAATTATGAGATAACACCTTTAAATTCTGATGCGGAGATTACTTTTCAACCCTACTTAGATGCAGGTATTTCTAATGAAG
>CAZLTR010000025.1:0-16339 GCA_964562415.1 uncultured Hyunsoonleella sp.
CTGTTTCATTTACGAATGAACGAAGCTCACTTAATAATATTTTTAATTCATTATTATTCATAAATCACATAAACGCAACGATTCAATCGTCTAAAAAACACTTAGTCATATAACCAAATGTAATAAAATTTTGACTAGATGAAAAATTAATAATAACCTTATCAAAGCAATAAAACCTTACTCCACAACACCCTCACCTTCAAGATACAAATCCTCCAACTGCGATTTTACAGTTTCCGAAGGGTTTTGCCACATGCCGCGTTGGATGGCTTCCAAAAGGCGTTCACTCATATCCTTAAGTGCCCAAGGATTGTGTTGTTTGATGAAATCTTTGTTTTCTGGTGTGAGCAAATAACTCTCGGTAATGCCCTCGTACATAAAATCGTCTATAAGCCCTGTAGTGGCATCGTAGGCAAACAGGTAATCTAGTGTCGCAGCCATTTCAAAAGCCCCTTTATAGCCGTGGCGTTGCACCCCAGCAATCCACTTAGGATTTACCACACGAGAGCGGTACACCTTTAACAATTCTTCTTTTAATGTTTTTACCTTTGGTGTTTCTGGTCTGGAGTGGTCTCCGAAGTAAATTTCGGCAGCTTCTCCTTTTATACTTTTCACGGCATTGGCCAATCCGCCCTGAAATTGGTAATAATCATCACTGTCTAAAATATCATGTTCGCGATTGTCCTGATTTTGCATGACAATTTGCATGGCTTTTAGGCGGTATTGAAATGCTTCGTGCGCAGATACCCCTTTTTTAGAACTGCCATAGGCATAGCCGCTCCAGTTAATGTATACCTTGGCCAAGTCGTCTTGAGTTTGCCAGTTTTTTTCATCAATTACCGCTTGTAACCCCGCGCCATAAGCACCGGGTTTAGAGCCAAAAACACGATACAAAGCGCGCTGCGATGCAGCTTCGGCTTCTAAGCCTTGGGTTTGCCAGTTTTGCTGTTCTTCTAAAAAACGTTTTCGAATGGGGTTATCGTCCAAGGGTTCGTCCAGATGTGCAAGCCGTTGCACAACACTGTTAAATAAGTTAATAGCATCGGGAAAGGCATCTCTAAAGAAGCCTGAAATGCGCAGTGTCACATCAATTCTTGGACGTCCTAGTGTGATAATAGGAATCACCTCAAAATCGGTCACCCTTCGGTTGGCATTTTTCCAAATAGGCCGTACCCCCATTAAAGCAAAGGCTTGCGCAATATCATCGCCTCCCGTTCGCATGGTTGCCGTGCCCCATACGGAAATCCCTATGGTTTCAGGGTAATCGCCATGTTCTTGCACATACCGATCTATAATCAATTGTGCACTCTTTTCACCAAGGCGGTATGCCGTTTCTGTTGGAATGGTACGCACATCTACCGAATAAAAGTTACGTCCCGTTGGTAATAAATCTAAGCGTCCTCGGGTAGGCGCTCCCGAAGGCCCTGAAGGGACATAAGCACCGTCTAAACCTCTTAACAAAAATGTGAGTTCATCGGTTGTATTTTGAACATCCCGTAGCGTATTCGATTTTATATGTTCTAATAGCGTTGCCGTTAGCGGATACTGAGGTGGTAATGCCCCTGTCTCTAAATAGGCCACTAATAAACGTTTGGCAATGGCTTCCAACTGCGCCACAACCTGTCCTGCCGTTTTACATAACATAGCTTCTATGTGAACCGACATCACCTCGGTGTAAGGCACTTCTAAAATGTTTACAGTAAGCCCCATGTCCTTGGCTAACAATTGCGTGATACCGTTTTGTCCATAGCTAGGTACACGGTGCAAGGCGATCAATAAATCAATTAATTGCTCGTTTACAGGCGCTTTTCCAAAAATGTGCAGCCCATCTCTAATTTGAGCTTCTTTTAATTCACACAAATAGCCATCCAGCTTTACCAAGAGTTCGTCCACATCATCGGAAGCAATGCCTAAATCCACATTTAATTGGGTGGCTTTTACCAGTGTTGCAATTTCAGTTTCTAAAACCCTAGCCCGTTTAGGGTCTAAAGCTGCAGCTTCGTAATATTCATCTACCAAATGCTCTAAAGCCATTAAACTGCCGTAACTCTCGGCTCGGGTCATTGGCGGAATCAAATGGTCTATAATGACCGCCTGATTGCGACGTTTGGCCTGTGTGCCTTCCCCTGGATCGTTAATGATAAAAGGATAAAAATGTGGTAAAGCCCCAAATACAGCAGCAGGAAAACAGGTTTCAGGGTTTAGAGATACACTTTTACCAGGCAACCACTCTAAGTTACCGTGTTTACCTAAGTGGATCACAGCATCGGCTTGATAGCTGTATTGCAACCAAAAATAATATGCAATATATTGGTAGCTAGGCGGTAAATCTGGCGAATGGTAAATGGCTTGCGGATCTTGATTGTAACCTCTAGAGGGCTGAATGCTCACAAAAATATGCCCCAATACAAAACCGGGAATGATAAATCCTGTGTCTGTATAATACGGGTCCTCTTTCGGATTACCCCATTGTGCAGCAATTTTGTCTTGTAATTCCTGTGATAATGCCGAAAAGCCACGTTCAAAATCGTCATGCGATAGTACTATGGCATGGGGTCTGGTTTGGGTGGTGCTCGTATCGTTAGTGGTAACTTGCGTGAGCCAATGCATTAATTCGGTGCCGCTTTGGGGGCGTTGTGTCCCAACGTTATAGCCTGCACTTTCTAGCGCTTCTAATAATACGACGCAACTTTCTGGAGTATCTAACCCTACCCCATTAGCCAAACGGCTGTCTTTATTGGGGTAATTGGGTAAAATAACCGCAATATTTTTAGCGCTATTGTTTTTAGTTTGAAGATTTGCCCAACGCTGTGCCAATTCTGCCATGAATTCGCAAGCAGGAACATAGGCTTCATACTTTAAAATGGAACTGTCTGTCAACGGTTCTTTTTCGACTTCTTTTTTAAAGGATACGGCGCGGCCTATAATACGACCATCAATCTCTGGTAATGCAATATTCATTGCAATATCGGTAGGTGGCAATCCAAAAAGGCCGTCCTCCCAAACCGTTTTATTTGCGGTAGAAAAAATGGCTTGCAGCACTGGTACTTTTAAGTTTTCAAAAATAAACGGCGCACCATCCATAGGTTTTATGGTAAAACCTGTGGTGTTAATAATAACTTGGGGTTGGTGTTGCCCTTCTAAAGTGATGAGGTGTTGCAGCTGCTCTAACAGCTTGGCATCTCTTAAATTGCTAGCAAATACCACGAAAGCCGTCATGCCTCTGGCTTGCAAGGCCTTGGTCATTTCATATATAGGCGCTAAATTATCCGAGAGGTAATGCGTGCGGTATGCCAATAATGCGACCAAAGGTTTTGAGCGATCTAATTGTTTTTGCAAGGTCGCCTGCGTTTGTATGCCTGTGTGCGGCGTGTATACAAATACATCGTCTATGCGTTTTACATCTGGTACCTTAACCTCCACCTCAAAAAAAACGCGACGTAAATACAGCAATAAGCCTATAGAATTATCTTTCCCTCCCTCTTGTAAATATTGACGGCACTGGTGTACCACTTGTATATCGGCAGAAGACAGTTGCATCAATTCGAAATCAGGTTCGTGTGCAGGTAAAAATAAAAGCACGTTACCCGTGTCCTCCTGCAATTGCACTAAAGATTCTACTAAATATTTGTAATAGCTCATCCCGCCAAGCATACTGCATACAATCACCTTAGCCTTTTCGAGCACTTCTTCTAAATAGGTGTCTATAGTGAGCTCTTGTTTGAGGTACACCAAATTGGTCATACGTAAACTCGGTAGTGTTGTATCTTCACCGTACAGTTGTTTGTACGCTTCATTCATGGTATGAATTTCTGTATCTCCAGCGCTTAAAAAAACAATAGCTCCAGGTTGCTGATCTATATAAAAAATTTCATCGTCATTAGGATTCCATCCTCCGGGTATAGTAGCGACTAAATGCATAAGTGTTCTTTTTTTAACGCAGCCCAGTACAAATGAATGTAGCTCGCGTATACATTTTTATAGGTGTATATTTTTGTAGCAACCTGCTTTTTTCTAGCCGAGAAGACCTGTCCTACATGGGGAATGCCCTTATCGTTCAGTACTCTGGAATAATGAAACTCATGACCAAAAACTTCTATAGCATCCCATACCACTTTGCGGTAGCCTAAAGAGAGTTTTTTGTGTTGCATGGTTGTGCTATAAGGGAATACATTTGCCATAGGATAGGCTTTTCCTTCGGCATCACTAATAGAAGCGCCTAAGTACATCATCCCGCCACATTCGGCATAAATGCGTACACCTTGCTGTGCCGCAGTTTTTATCTGCTGTAACATGGGGATGTTTTTAGAGAGCTGTTCCAAATACAACTCTGGGTAACCTCCTGCTAAATAAATGTAATCGGCTTCAGGAAGTTTGCTATCGTTTATAGGACTAAAATACGTTACTGTACCTAAGGCTTCTAACCATTTTAAATTTTCAAGATAGGTAAAGCTAAACGCGGCATCTTTAGCCACAGCAATGCTAAGGTGTTTTGCGGTGCTTTTTTTATTTTTTTGTGAACTAGGCTTAATATGAATCGTTTTAGCGTAGCCTTCTAATAGGTCTTTAAGGTTGATGTGCTCTGCAATATAAGCGCTTGCTGTTTCTATAAGCGCATCAAAATCATGATCTGTGTGTAACCCTAAATGGCGCGATGGTATGTTAATGGCTTCGTTAGGTGGGATATAACCCAAAGCAGGGATACCAACGGCATCGCAGGCTTCTTTAAGAAAGGCATAGTGGGAGGCTGTTTTTACAAAATTAAATATTACACCTGCAATATTAACATCGGGATCGAATGTTTTTAAACCGTGTAAAATAGGGGCTATAGTGTAAGCCATGCTACTGGCATTTACTACCAACAGTACTGGAATATCTAGTAATTTGGCGATATCTGCCGAGCTGCCTTGGTCTTTAACGGCACCATCAAACAACCCCATTACCCCTTCTACTATGCCTATGTCTGCGTTTTGCAGATGGCTGTGAAAAACCGATGTTACATGCGCTTTTGGCATCATGATGGTATCGAGATTTACTGCTGGCGTTTTCGCTGCTGTACTATGGTGAATGGTATCGATATAATCTGGCCCACATTTAAAGGGTTGTACACGATACCCTTGGTTTAAAAACCAACGCAACATGCCTAATGTTACAGTTGTTTTTCCCGAATTGCTCCAAGGTGCAGCTATTAAAAATGCTTTAGACATGTATTGGAGAAATTAAAAATCGGATAGTGTGGTGTAATGCAATTGTAATTGCTCTGCCAGTTGCTTGGCTTTACCCAATTTTACAAAGCCTGTTTCTGTATCGACAATGGTTGCTTTTTGAAGCCGCCCTAAGTACTTTTTATAGATTGCTACAGCGTATTGAAAAGGCTGTGCAGTGCCTGTATTTACCTTGCCGTCTGTAAAAACTACTAGTTGCGTACTGTGCTGTTGTAGAGACCTCAGCAGTTCGTAAACTTTAAAAAAAGCTGCGCCTAGATTAGTTTTACCTCCTGTGCGTAATTGATGGTTTACACGAGAAATTTGCGCCATATTTGATGTAAAGTCCTGTATAATCTTTGCAGAAGTATCTTGTAAGCCTATAATAGCGTACTGTACCTTTTGTAAAGGTTGGGATTGAATGGTTTTTTCAATAACGCCTTTAAGGTAAGCCATTTGTTCTGCCAATGCCATAGAGGCACTGGTATCGACTAAAAACACAATTTTAGTATGTGCTTTTTTTGCCGATTGTTTGTAAATAGGGGTGAATTTACCTGAAATGAGATAGTGTTTGATAGACTGTAATACAGCCAGCTCAGGCTGCCGTTTAGCAGGGTGCAGCACTGTTTGTAATTGTTGCAATGCTTCTAGTTTTATATCCTGCTTTTTTGTGGCTTCAGGTACTGAAAATTTGAGCCCTTGCTGTACCGCTTTGGGCAGTTGAAACGCCGTATTATCTTGCGCTTCTGGGGGTGTCAATTCGTTTTGAGAAGTGTCGTTGTTTGGGTCGGTTTCAGAATTCTGATCTTGAGGAGATGGTGGGGAATACTCTTTTGCACGGTGCTGTAACACAAAAGGCGCAATAGCCTCTACCATTTCTGTTGTAATTGTTTCGCAATTGTGATACGCAGCATAAGCCCGCGCGGTTTTAAGCAATAAAATATCTGCTCTTAGCCCTTCCACTTGATGTGTTAGGGTTAAGTTGGCACACTGTTCTTGGATGGCTTCTGGAATATGAATTGCATGCAGTTGTTTTCTAGCAGCAAGCACTTGGTCTTTAATTGCTTTTTCGGCAGATTTAAAGCTATCATAAAATATGTCTGGAGCACTATCAAAGCTAATGCGCTGCATTGCAATTTGGGAACGTAACTTTAAGGCTTTGGGCGTGCGTACGTTCACACTTAAACCAAAACGGTCTAACAATTGCGGACGAAGTGCGCCTTCCTCAGGATTCATAGTGCCTACCAAACAAAAACGGCTATCCATCCACTGCGATATGCCTTCACGCTCCAAATGGTAGCCTCCTGTAGCCGAAGCATCTAAAAGCACATCCATAAGGTAATCGTTAAGCAAATTCACCTCATCTATATATAAAAAACCTTGGTGGGCTTTAGCTAGTAATCCTTTGTCAACACTTGTAATTTTTTGATTGATTAAAGCTTCTAAGTTGATACTGCCTAACACACTGTCTTCTGTAGCGCCAATAGGTAAGTTTACAAACGGCACATCCTCACCCATTAATTGACTTAGGCCTCTTACCAAAGTTGTTTTAGCGGTGCCTTTATCGCCAGTTGCCAAAACACCGCCAATGCTGGGATCGACTAAGTTAAGTAACAAACACAGTTTTAGGTCTTCTTGAGACAAAACGGCTGTAAAAGGGTATATGTATTTTGCTTGCATTTGCAGTGTGATGTTAAAAATGGATTTTTAATTTTTAAAAATACGCAATTGTGGGCAGTGTACATATGAACACCTGTATTTAAGCAGAAATAACACTGCGCAATACGAGCACCCCCACAATAATAGAAATAATCCCGATAATCCCATTTAACCATTTAAAAATAGAAACGTTACGCTCTATAAAACGACTCATGGTAAACATAAGTACATAGCTGTAAGCTGCCATAGCAAAAATGACACCTACAGATTCTACAACAAGAATTAAAATGGCTTCTGAAAGGGTATCGGCACTAATAATTAATGCAGAGGTTAATGCACCTCCTGTACCTGCTAAACCATGCAACATCCCAATCCAAAAAGATCTATTTATAGGATTCATCGCAATTTCTTCACCTGTTTTGCCGTGTAAATGTATCGGGTTACTGGCAAGGTGTTCGTGGGGTTCAATTTTTTTGTGATCGGCCATCATCGCATTAATTTTATGATTTCTTCGAATAGCCATAATGCCTAACCAAATCATAATAGGTCCTACCGAGAACTCTGCCCAAAACGATATATTTTCAACAAAAGCCAATAGAGCGGCGCGAAATGCAAGAGCAATACCTCCAAATAATAGTAAGGTAACGGAATGTCCCAAAGCCCATTGCGACGCTATAAATACCGTTTTGAATGATACTTTCTTTTTTTGAATCGCATTTTCGGCTGCTAATACAGATACGGCCGACATGTGGTCGGGTTCAAAAGAATGTAAAACCCCTGCAATTAACGGACGGGCAAGATTCATTAGGTTCATACGAGAGCGGCTATATGCGTACCATCATTGTTTAGTAAAAATAGGTGAAGTTCTACTTCTGGTGCTATTTTAAGACAATGGTATTGGCACTTTTCTATTAATTTTTGATAAAATTTTTCCTGTGCTGCAAAAGTAAAGATTTCTCTAAGACGTCCCGCCATATTTAATGCTAAAACTTGGCGCGCAATTTCGTCTGGATACCCTGCTTCTAAGGCCAGTTGGTATATAAATTGTTTGTCCCAAGTGGTTTTACCACTATGGGTGTTGGTGTGGCCTTGAGCGAGCTTAGCGGCTTTACCTAGCATGATGCCCATAGAAACTTTTGTTATTTCTGGCGAGGCCTTAATTTTTTCGAAGGTGTCTTGAATCCAGTTGCCATAGTGTATACAGGCTATAGCATCAATTTCGGGGAATAACGCTTTTAGCATTTTTTCACTACGCGCTCCAGAATTGATGAGCAATTCGGTTTTGCCATTAGCAATAGCCACATCAATGCCTTGGTGTATGCTGGCAATATAAGAAGCTGCTGAAAAGGGGGTGACAATTCCTGAGGTGCCTAAAATGGAAATGCCATCTAAAATACCCAAACGACTGTTAAGGGTTCTTTTGGCAAGTTGTTCGCCATTGGTCACACTAACCGTAATGGTTGTGCCTGCTGTTTCCAAGTGATGCTCCGAAAGTAGTTTTTTGCACACGGCAGTCATCATTTGCCGAGGCATGGGATTAATCGCTGGCTCGCCCACAGGTATTTCTAGACCTGGTAATGTTACTAAACCTACACCTTCACCCCTTTTAAAATGAATATTACCTGATGCATTAAGATTTACAGTCACTTTTATTTCTGCACCATGAGTAACATCGGGGTCGTCGCCTGCATCTTTTATTGTGGCGTAACAGCTTTCGTTTTGGTTTCTGGATAGTTCTTTAACATGAAATGTAGCCTGTTCTCCAATAGGAAGTAGGATGGAGACTTTATCTAAGCTTTGTTGGGAGATAAGACTTTTAAGCGCCGCTTTGGCACAGGCCGTAGCGCATGCGCCTGTGGTATAACCTTTGCGTAAGGGTTTATCGGGTATATCTTGTAATTCTCCCAAATACTATGGTAATTGGTTAACTAATGCTTCTGGTGTGTGTATGCAAATATACCGATTTGAAATTTTTGGCTTTTTTAAAATAACTATTGGTATGTGTAATGCTATTGCCGCATGTATTTTTTCTGAAAGCTTACCGTTAGTTCCACTTTCTTTTGTAAAAATAACATCTGGTTTTAGTTTAGAAAACAACAAAGTTTCTTCGGCTTTAGATTGCGGATAGCCATATAGCAAATGTGTTTCGGGAAACCCTGCTGTTTTGGCAATAGCTCTAGACCTATCTCTGTCTAATATGCGACACCAAGTGGTATAATGCGACCAAAATGCTTGTAATTTTGATATGGTTTGTACGCCTGAAAGGGCAAGAAGTGACTTGTATTTTTGTGTTTTAAAATATAACAATGCTTCTTGAAAGCTGTCTACATAAGTCACATTTTCATGAACAATCCGATCTAAAAATTGTCTTTGATAACGCAGTAATGGCAGTTCTAATGTTAGAGCTGCTATAGTTTTATGCAGTACACTTGCAAAAGGGTGTGCTGCATTGATGATGTGTGTAATGTTATGCGTAGTACAAAATTGCTCTAGCGTTTCTACTGTCATTACACCATGTATGGCCCTGCCTTTTCCTTTGAAGTCTACCTTGGTTTTTGTGGAATAAAAATAATTTATAGTACGAGTATCTAAAGTGTTAGCCACCAATTTACCCTCTGTAGTACCTCCAAAAACTAAAATCATGAGGATGGTATGGCTTTTTCTTTTTTCCTAAAAATATGATGCCACTTGTCATCGTACAACCAAGAGCGGTTTTTACGAGCACCAATAGCTTCTCCTACAACAATCATGACTGTTCGGGTTAATTTATTGGTTTTAATAATCGTGGTTAAATCGGACAGTTGCCCCGTCCAAACGGCTTCATCGGGCCAGCTCACTCTGTACAATACCGCTAAAGGTGTTTCGGCTGGGTAATGCTCTAATAACTGTGCTTGTATTTTTTTTGCAATACCAACGCTTAAGAAGATACACATGGTAGCGCGAAGCTTTGCCATATCTGCAATTTTCTCATGCTCTGGCATAGGTGTATTGCCTTCGCCACGCGTTAAAATTATGGTTTGCGCCACTTCGGGTATGGTGAATTCTGATTTTAAATGGGCAGCAGCAGCTTGAAATGATGAAATACCTGGTACAATATAATAGTCATAACCTTTGGCATCGAAAATAGTCATTTGCTCTTGTATGGCGCCATATATGGAAGGGTCTCCAGAGTGCAGTCTTACCACAGATTTTCCCTGCTGGTAATAGTTATCTATAATCGCCATTTGTTCTTCTAAGGTCATAGCGGCCGAATTGCGCACCAAAGCCCCTTCTTTCGCCATATGCGTTAAAGCTTCTGGCACTAAACTTCCTGCGTATAAAATGCAATCGGCCTGTTCTAATATATATTGCCCTTTTAAGGTAAGTAGTTCGGGGTCGCCAGAACCAGCGCCTACAATAGCAATACTGGCTTTGCGTTCGTATGTTGCAACGCGACTTATAGCATAGGTGAATTTTTTTCCTGAAGGGGTAATCTCTTTTGTTTTTTCTACAAGCCAGTCAGATTGTTCTGCAAGGCATGCCGCAGCAGCTTCGGATACACCATAAACACCAACTTTAGACTTTACCACTTCTGATGGATTTGCTACGGTTATGGTGTTGAGTTCTTCTGCGGTATAGGTTACAAATGGGATGTTGTATTGTGCTGAAAAATCCAGATAGGCTTGTTCTTGATCTTTAATGGTTGCCGAACCTATAGCGGCTACACTTTCTATAGCAATTTGTTGTGTTTGTAATGCGGTTTCTAAACCTTTACGGAATTCTTGAGATGGGATATCTTTTGCGCAGCCACTACCTATGGCTATGCAAGGTGGGTAAAATGCTATGCAAGGGGTTGCTGTTGCCATTAACTCATAACCTACATAAATCACAAGTTCATATTGACTTGTATCGCAGGCTTCTGTACTGTAGTACAATGTTACAAAATCGGGGACTGTTTTTTCTAAGTGTGCAGTGCCTTTATCTTTTACTTTTAGAATTAATGCCGTAGGTTTTCTATTTACAAAACGTGCTATGATTTGATTCATAGGCACTGTGCTTTTTTGCTTCCAACCAAACTGTTCTGCTAATGTATCTAAAGCCCAAATATTCTGCAAATCGCTAGATGTAGATATTACAGGTTGTGCTTTTAGAATTCGGCTCATTTGTAGCGTTACTGCATTGGCTTTACCAATGTGTCCGCTAAGTACAGCTTGCACAAATTGGCCTTGGTCGTCTACATTGATTACCGCAGGATCTGTGGTTTTGTCTTTTATATATGGGGCAATACTGCGTACACAGATGCCTAATGCGCCAACAAAAATCCAAGCATCGTACTTTTGAAATGCGTCTTGCAATAATGCATCCACTGCCTTAATTTGTGTACAGTCCTTAGTTTCTTCTACAGGTCTGGTGGTAAATAATTTGGAGCGGTAAAACTCATTTTGCAAGGTTTTGGCAATAGCGAGACCTTGGTCTGTAAAACACAATATGGCGACTTTTAAAACGGATTCTGGCATGAGTTTTTTAATGTTAATGCTCTTACAATTGGCATGAAATACAAAGATACTAGAAGTTCTACGGATTTAGATTTTACTTTGCAGAACTTTTTGCTTTTATAAGGGTTATGGGGTTGTGCTGGTCTATGCTAATAACGTGTTGGTCTATAATTTTAAACTCTAGAGCTTTACAGGTGTTTGTAAATGTAGTTATTGATGTGTCTTTAACAGCATTTATCACAATGGTGGTGTGAGGCGCTAAAAAGGGGACGATGTTATGTAATAATTCGTTTAAACGTCCGCCGTGGCCACCAATAAAAACGGTGTCTGGCTTTGGGAATTGGCTGAGGTCTTGCTCAAAAAAATCGCCTATTACAGTGGTAATACCGGGTGCTCCAAAGCGTTTTTGATTGTTGTGTACGATGTTTTCGCAGACTTCTCTTTTTTCGAAAGCGATTATGTTAAGCTGCGGATTTTTAAGTTTTGCTTCAATACTTATAGCCCCTGTACAACAACCGATATCCCATAAGGTGGTACTGTTTAAAATGTTTAAATACTGTAATGTTACCAAACGAATGGGCATTTTGGTAATCATATTGGGCCGGCCTGGCAGGCCTTCAAAATCGGCGTCAGGGATTCCAAAATGCTGTGGTTTGTGGTGGGTTTTCTGTAGGATGACACAATTTAGTGGGTAAAATTCTTTTTTTGCTGCTTCTGCAAGGGATAAGGCGTAAAACTGTTCGTGTTTCCCTTCAATATCTTCACCTATTATTATGTTATAATTTGAATAGCCGTAGGTTAACAGGCGTTGTGCTATAGCTGCTGGTGTTTTTTTGGTATCTGTTAGTACTCCTATTAATGGTTTTTGCTCTATTAGTATGGCATCTAAGGCGTTCCATTGTCTGCCGTGTACACTTACAGTTTGCAAATGGTTAGTGTTTAAATTAAAAGCATTTGCTAATAGTTGTATGGCACTAAAATAGGGCGTGGTTGCGATGGTGGCGTTAGGGTATTTTTGTTTTAAGGTGTTGGAAAAGCCATAAAACAAAGGGTTTCCTGACGCAAAAACAATAATGGGTGCTGCGGCGCTTTCGTAGGCGTCAAATACATTTGCCATGGGTGCTGCTATGGTAATCCACTGGTGGTGGGCTGGCAAGAGGTGCTTTACCAACTGGTAGTGTCGTTTTCCGCCACTAAATATTTTGGTTGAGGCAATACATTCTTGTTGTTTTGCCGTAAAATGCGGCGTTGTATTGCCGATGCCTATTACGTGGAAAATCATTGTAGTACTATCAAGGTAGGAGTATCGTTGTGATTTTATATCTAATCAGTAACTTTTTAGTTATAAATTTTTGCAATTTCTTTTAGATAAAACAGATCCTTATCTTCATTCGCTTTAGAAGGAATTGGTCTTACTTGACAAGCATATTTTCTTGAAGTTTCAAAATAAGAAGTAGTTGCATCTAATCTATACAAACGTATTTGGAGTAATCTGGTTCCTGACATAATTTTTATAGGAGAGCTTCCAGAGTACAACATTTCTATTGACAAACACCCACAATAGCCTGGTTGAGCAATAGTAGAAATACTTAACCCAAGTCTACTAAAAGAACTCCTACACGATAAAATAGCAAAGACATCGTTAGGAAGTTTAATGTATTCTAATGATGAAAATAAAATTGTTTGATTAGGATGAATAAGAAAAGGTTCTCCCACATGTCTTCTGGTTTCAGTAAAAAAACTTTTGATAGGGCGATTATTAAATTCATCATTAGTAGCGTCAATATATGGTTCTCTTCCTTTTTGACTAGTAAGAAAATCTGTTCCTACTCTCAAGTCGATAGAAATTTGACCTATTTGAGACTCATCAAGAAGAGGAGTTATTATAAGTTCTTTGTTTTTAATCAAAGAAAAAATTTCATTTCTAGAAATTAAACCTTCTTTTTTATTCATTGCTCCTCTCTTATTTTAATCTCTTTCCAATTGAGAAGAACATTGTAATTAGAAATTGATTTTTCAATTAAATTATTTATTACATAATATTTTTGCCTTCTCGAAAATTCATTTAAAAAATTACTATTAGAATTTAACCATAAATCCCATCCTAATTTGAAAATCGCATGTAATTCAGCTTCACTAGATATATCTTCAGGGATTAACTGTGTGAAATTAGAATTTTCATAATCGATTATTTTGTGTTTTACAGTCAAATATTTTCCTGATATTTTATGTAAAGCTCTCTGAATTTGATCAATTTCTTCTGTAGTTTCGCCAGATAGAAAGCAGCGTACAATTTTATCTCTTTTATGCGTAGCAGGATGAGTGGGAGAATCTCCAGAGTTATAAGCTAAATGGTTTAAATAATTTGCAGAAGAATCATTAATGTATTGGGCAGCAAATAAATCGGCAAAGTATTCTTTATAGTGGTTTAAAAAAAGATATTCTTCGTTACTATTAATTTCTCTTGATGTTTTTTTATATTTATCATAAAATATCTTCTCAGTAATATTAAGTTCTAAGTCTATGAAATGGCCTAATTCATGATAAAGCACAATGCTGCTTAAATAATCTCTAGAAAGGGATTTTGGCAATGAAATTCTAATAAGTCTACTAGAGATAGTTTTTGAATATTTAGAAAAAATCAACGTTTTTATCTGCTTAATACTTTCTACAGGCCAGCCTTGAAACCAAATATCTGCTCTTCTATTAGAAAGAGACGTCATTATCATTAAATTATCTGAATTAACCCAGTCATTGAGAGCCTTTTCAAGGCATGAAACTAGTTCAAAAGGAATAATGTTTAAGGTACTTGTGTCTAAAAATTCAAGCCCATTAAAGAGATAGTCAAATATCTGTCTATGTTCTATTCTTTCTCTATGAGAAAACGAATCATAGTCAGACGAAATAATAGAATCAAAAATAGATCTTAATTCTATAAAATAATTTGATTTTTTTGAATCGGGGTATTTATTACTTCTGCTTTTGGAAAACAACTCTTCCAATTGAACAAGTTCTAGCTCAAATGTATATTGATTCATTCTAAGCTATTAAACAATCTTCACTAAGTTTATCTGCTATTTCTTCAAAGGATTCTTCATTTATTGATGACCTTTCTATGTCTCTTAAAAACTGTTTACCGTTAGAAAGGAGATAAGATGTTAAATGGAAATAATCATTTGGAGCAGAAAAAATATCTTTGTTCCCTTCTGAAATATCTTTAGCATTAATAATAACATCTTTAATTTCTTCTAAGGAATCTATTTCTTTTCCTTGAGCAAGTCGCTCAAATAAAGAAATATAAATTAGAAGGTTTTTATTATCTGTTTCTTTTGCTAAAAACATTTTTGATAAGTCTTGAAGAACAAATTTACTAAATAATAATTTAAAGTTGTTATAAATTAGAGTTTTATATATAGAATATACATATTAATTACAAAAACAGGTACATGAATTATATATTTTGTATGACTGTCTAGCGTTAAGGATAGCAGTGGAAATCCCACAGCCTGAGCTTGCGAAGTGCGAGGCATTGGAGCGGATAGCCTGCTCGAACGCCCAAATACGTAACCCTTGAAAAATTAGGTTAGTAGGTCTCTTTTATGATAACATCTTCCAGTTGTTTTTTACGTTCCCATTGTTTGAGTTCTAATTCGGGCTGGTTGTAAAACATGTCTGTATAACCTAAGCAGAGGTAGCCTATTAATTGGTGGTCTTTTGGTGCGTTAAGTATGTGTTTTACTTTTTCGGGGTCTAAAATGCTTACCCAGCCCATACCTATATTTAGTGTTCTTGCCATAAGCCACATGTTTTGTATGGCGCATACCACGCTGTATTTACCCATATTAGGCATGCTGGTTTGCCCTAAAACGGGACCGTCTTTTGGTTTGTAAAACACGGCTATATTTAAGGGGGCTTCTACGATACCTTCCAGTTTTAGGGTTTGGTAGTCTTGTTGTTTTTTATCGGCAAACAATTGGGCCGCTTCTGCTGTTTTTTGTGAAAAACTTTGTTTTATGGCCTGTTTGGTTTCAGGGTTTTTTATGAGTACAAATTCCCAAGGTTGAGAAAACCCTACTGATGGTGCTACTACTGCGGCTTTTAATATTTTAGTAACTTCGGTTTCTGGTATGGGCGTGTTTATAAAACGGTTACCACGTACATCTCTTCTGTGTAATAAAATGTCTTGGAGAAGAGCTTGATCTTCTGCTGTAAAAGTACGTTGTGTGATGTGCTCCATTTGGTGTGTTATTTTGCTTGGTCTAGTGTAAAGGCTGCATTTACAATGGCTGCTGCAAAATTACTACCGCCGCGTTTCTCGGTTATTAATGCGTAGGGGGTTTGTGTTAGTGTTTTTAAGCGTTCTTTAGATTCAATAACGTTTATAAAGCCTACAGGAGCGCCTATTACGCCTGCGGGGCTTAGGAGACCTTCGTGTATTTGATCTGCTATTTCGATAAGTGCTGTGGGGGCGTTACCGATAACGAAAAGGGCTTCGGGGTGTCGTCTTGCGGCTAGTTTTATGCCTGCTTGCGATCGGGTTAAACCTTCAGCTTTTGCCAAGGCTAAGGCGTCTGGATCGTTTAATAAACAAACTACTTTTGTATTGTATTTGCTTATATAGGCTTTTGTGATGCCTGCTTGTACCATGGTGACATCGGTGACTATGGTGCCGCCTTTTTTTAAATACGCATGCCATAGGGCAATAGCATTTTTAGAGGTTTGCAGGTAATTGATGTATTCGAAATCGCCTGAGGTATGTATGCAACGTATGGCTGCCCAGAGTGCATCTTTATCGAGATGGTGTGCTGGAAGGTTTTCTAAGATTTGTGTAAAACTGGCCTGTTGTATTTCTACTCCTGTTTCTGGTTTACGGTTTAAATAGCCTCTTGGGGTGATGACGTGGTTTTTATAGGTAAAGCTTTGGCTGTTGCCTATTAGTACCACACAAAACATATCTACTGCGTTTACATCGAGTTCGGCTAAAGTGGTTATGGTGATGTG
>CAZLTR010000025.1:16439-22994 GCA_964562415.1 uncultured Hyunsoonleella sp.
GTAATGAAGGCGGATATGCCTGGAACGGTTTCTAGAGGAATTTCTAATTGTTGTTCGGCTACTTTTTGATAAACTATAGATGCCATGGCATAAATACTGGCATCGCCAGAGCCTATTACAACTACGATTTCGCCTTCTAAAGCGTGTTGTATCGCGATGTCTGCTCTTTTTTCTTCTTCGCTTAGTTCTTTCCCAATGCATAGGGTATCCTTTTGCAAGAGGTGCTCTATAAATTGAAAATAGTAATGGTAGCCTATAACTACGGTTGCTTTTGCAATGGCTTGTGTTGCCATTGGGGTGATATAGTCTGAATGTCCTGGGCCTAGCCCTACAACTTTGATCATTTTTTAATAATTAATAGAGAGAAATACGGAATGTCGCGGTGGGTTAATGTTTCTAGCGCTGTTGTTATAAATTCGTTGTCTGTACCTAAGCGTTCACAGTAATAGCAGTGCCATTTTTGTTGCAGTAATTCGGGTTGCAAGGTGTGCCATACGGTTTTTATTTTCATGAGTACGAGGGTGTCAAACTGTTCAAAATAGGTTTGAAGGTCTGCGACCGATTTTACTCTTGGTACTATTGCTATTTTATCGTTAAGCAAGCTAAGTGGCACTTTATGTTGTGCTGCGCCCAGTGAAAAGGCATTGATGCCGGGTACTAAATCTATAGGTAATTTTAGATCTTGTAATGCGGCCAACAGGTAGGAGAAAGAGGCGTATAAACTGAGATCTCCTTCACATACTATTGCTATTTTTTTACCTGATTTGTGGTGCTGTGCAATGGCGTTTGCTGTGGCTTGGTATACGGTTTTGGCTTGACTTCTGTTATAAGACATTTCTAAAAAGAAGCCTATTAATTCTTTGTGCTCTAATTGGTGGTACTGCAACATGGGGTATACAAAACTTTGTTGTACGCCTTTGTTTACCGACCCTGGGTAGTAGATAACATCTACTTCTTTTAAAATTCGTAATGCTTTTAGGGTGAGGAGTTCTGGGTCACCAGGCCCTAGAGCGATACCGTAAATGCTTTGCACGTTATGTTGTTTTTTTCTTTTTTCTCTTGTAGAGGAACAGTTGCCATTTTTCTTCTGCTACGCCTGCTTTGTCCATTTCGGCTCTGGCCATAGTGAAAAACAGGTCTGAGAGTCTGTTTACGTAAGCGACAATGTAGTCGTCTACAGATTCTGGGTCTTCGTTCATTAGTGTGATCAAACGACGTTCGCCACGTCTTATTTGCGTGCGACACACATGGCAGAGTGATGAAATTTCGTTTCCACCAGGCAATAAAAAGTAATCGGAAGGCGAACTTATTTGCGCTTCCATCTCGTCCATCCACGTTTCGCAAAAATCGGCACCATCTGTGGGTTTCGGATTGGTGTTTTCTTTTTTAGATGTGGAAGGGCGTGCCAAATGGGACATCATGTCCATAAGGTCTTTTTGTATTTTATGCAGGTTGGGTTGCCATTCGTGGTCATTCCCTAGCTTAGAGCGCAGTAGCCCTATAGTTGAATTGGCCTCGTCTAACGCGCCATTGCATTCTATTCTTGCAGAGTCTTTAGATTCTCTTTTGCCGCCAAAGACGCCTGTCATGCCTGTATCGCCTTTTCGTGTGTATATTTTCATGTGTTCCTGTATCGTATTATGTTAACTATAGTAAGGTGTATGTACATTATTAAACTCCTGTGGCTACCATCAATTTTTCGTTGATGGCATTTTGAAGTTTTGCTTCATTAATGTGTTCACCTATGATTACCAAACGGGTTGCTTTGCGCTCGCCATCTTCCCATTTTCTGTCAAAATAATTTTCGAAACGTTCGGCTACCCCCTGCACAATCATACGCATTGGTTTTCCGGGCACATGAATCATCCCTTTTATTCTGTAGATATGATGCTCGTGTACGAGAGATTTTAGTACCGTAATTAATTGTTTTGGGGTATGTGCTGCTGTAATTTCTATAACTATAGAGTTAATGGTCTCATCGTGATCATGGTCGTGATCGTGGTGGTGATCGTGACTATGGCTGTGGTCGTGATGATGGTGGTGCGCTTCGTGATGCGAGTGTATTTGATCTGCACGGTCTTCTGTTTTGGCATCTATACCTAGTAACACATCTACTGGAATATCGCCTTTTACGGCCGAAATGAGTTTGATCTGATCGCCTACGCGGTCTTGTATGATGCTGCTCACTTCGGCATAAGCGTCTTTAGAAATTAAATCGGACTTGGTCATTACAATGAGATCGGCACAGGACAACTGGTCTTCGAATAATTCTTCGATAGAAGATTCATGGTCCAAATTTTCGTCGTCTAAACGTTGCGACTGCACTTTGGCTCTATCACATATTTCTCCAGTAGCTTGCCCTACGCAATCTACTACTGTTATTACAGCATCTACTGTAATTTGTGGCTTTAAGTCGGGCCAGTTAAATGCTTTTAATAATGGTTTTGGCAATGCCAATCCTGAGGTTTCTATAATAATGTGGTCTATATCTTGCTTGCGCTCCATGAGTTGCAACATGGTTGGCAAGAATTCTTCTTGTACTGTACAACATAAACAGCCATTACTCAATTCTAAAATATTTTCTGCTTCGCAGCCGCAATCGTTACCTTTTAGGATTTCACCATCCATACCCAACTCTCCAAATTCGTTAACAATAATAGCTAAGCGCCTGCCGTTGGCGTTTTTAGCTATTTCATGTATGAGTGTGGTTTTTCCTGATCCTAAGAACCCTGTAATGATTGTTACAGGTATTTTTTGTGTATGTGCAGCCATATTTTTTTTGAAATTGATTCTAGCAAAGCTATTTATTATCACTTACATGGGAAAGGAAATTTTAATATGTTTAATCTTCGCGTCTCTATTTAGAACACCAAAGCTAAGATGACCACCCACAACTGTTTCTTCTGCACACCTTCTATTTTAAAATTTAAAATCCTTAATCGGTGAAGACACGTCTACTAAAGTTCCATTAGGGTCTTTTAACAAACAGCGTCTTTGCCCATAAAATGTATCTTCAGGTGCACTTACAATTTCAAAATTCTCCAATTGGGCCATCTTAAAAATGGCATCTGCATTATCGACTACAAATGTTACGTAAAATCCTTTGGGTTTGTTTTGAAATGCTTTAGGTACAATAGCATTAGTTTGGTGAATTATCCCCAATTCCAATGTGTTGCCCTTCGAAATTAAATGGACAAACCAATCACTGTCATAGGCCACATTAAAATCGAATAGTTTCGTGTAAAAATCGCGACTTTCAACTAAGTTTTCCGAACAGATGTTCGTCATTATGCGGTGTATTGTTTTCATTAGTATCTATTTTACACTATTACGTTTTTAGTTGTATTTGTTTAGCAAAGCAAAATCGAAAGGTGTCCATAAACACGCCTTTAATCCACTTTCTTTAAACCCTGTATTCACCCAACTGTTACAGGTTTTAAAACAAGAATAACTGCCTTTAGACTTATAAAAAGTATCTGTGGCAAAATACCCCTTGTCTTTGAGAGGCATTTTCATTCCGTTACCATCAAGCACAAATGCATTATACAGGTATTTGTTTAAGTTTTGCAATTCGAACACACTAATTGCAATGGGCACCCAACCTACCTGTTTTTGCTTATAAGGCGTGAGGTGTATTAAGGTTGAGCTTTTTAAGAATAGGGCTTTAAACCCATTACTAAAGGTTAAATCGCCCCATGTTGGCGTATTTATATAAAAATTCTCATCGCCCCAGCCAAAAGACAGATAGGCTTCGTTTTTATCATACCTTAAACCAGATAACACCAAAGTATCAATCGCTTCTATAGGAATTGCAATATCTAAATGCACCCCGTTTGTATGCAAATAGATCTGTTGTTCTAAGATTTCTGAAGTTTCTTTTCGATCTACAGTTATTGAAGATACGAGTAAAGCAATCCCTGAATAGAGCATTAAAAGGCCTAAAATATACGCCACCCCTCTTAGTATTTTCTTTACTAGCCCCATAGAATTTAACGGCTTCATCTTTTCTCTTGATTTGGTAAGGTCCCTATGCTACTTGCCTCATACAATTTAATTACTTTTAAAAACGCAATCCCACCAGATGCTGTTTGGTCGTAAGTGAAACCTCTAAATTGGGGATGGTTCACTTTTACTTAATTACACTAGTTTAATCTACTAGAGTAAACATATCCATAAGTAGCATAAATACTAAAATGAATAATGCTCATAAAAAAAGAAGTCCCAAGGAAAAGTCGAGTATAAATAAAGGTTGCTATAAAAATACCTCCATACATTAATATTTTAAACAATTTTACACCACTGTATATTTCATTATAAATAAACTCTGGAAGCACAATAGGCACCATAGTAACAGCGACAGGCACAAAAAAATAGGAACTGCTAATTAATGGCCAAGGTATAGCTAGAAAAAAGGTGTATACAAATAAAATGGCCAGGTGTTGTAAACTGGTAAATTGTCTTCCAAAAATAGTGACTTTATAATTGTTTTCTATTTTAAACCCCATAATTAATTGTTTCTACAAAATTTACATAGCTCAAGACCTATAAACGTATTAAGCACTCTTACAAATATAATAAAGAATACAACTGTAACCTTATTCCTAAATTAAGTCTAACATAGATTTTACATTTGACTCGTTTTATTTGTATTTATCTATCGACTTCCTTTTCTTAAATTCAATCATTTCATCACCGTTAGTAATTTTTATAATAGACTGCTAAAAAACATCGAACTATATACTATATGAATTAGAGAAATTTAGTTCATTGTCTAATTAAGGATTTTTTATTGGGCAAAATTACTTTAACTTAAACACCCTAATTCCATTATCTAAAAAAGTTGGCACAAAAATAGTTTGTGAATTCAAATTATATTCAAAATCAGCAATATTAAATTTTCCTATAGCATTAAGTATTTCTGTTACTTTTCCTTGCTTTGTTATATGATATAATACACCTTCCCATTTAGACACCAAAACATCACCTTGTCTATCCAGTCTAATCCCATCAACAGTTCCCGATCCGAGGGAAGCTATAGTTCTAATTTTCTTTGTTTTAATATCAATAGCTTTTAAGGTGGCATCTACACTATTTCCTAAAAGAAGTTCATCTCCATCAATCCACATTCCGTTTAAACTTTGAAATTGGTCGGAGGCTATCCAAGACACAACTTTACCATTTTTTAGAGTTAGGATATCTGTTACTCCTTCACTGGCATCTGAATTAGTTATATAGATATTCCCTCGAGAATCGCATACGACATCATTTGCAAAAACAATATGTTTAGGATATTTATACGTGGCTATAATTTTTTGCTTTTTAATAGAGATTTCAACCAACTCTTTCCTATCAACTATATACATTTTATCTTTATACCTACACATTCCCGTTGGAGATTTCAATCCAGAAACCCATAAAGAATCCAACATCTTTCCTTCGACCGAAAGTTTGGATATAAAACCTACTGGAACCTTTCTTTTTCTAAATTGATTATCAAAATGACTCACATAAATAGCATCCGTTTTTTCGTCATATAAAACAGATTCAGGACAGAAATCAGATAGTTTGAAATTCCAATCTTTTGAAATAGAAACCTTAGCTTTTTTAACGGTTTCTATCTTTTCTTTAGCTTTAAATTTTAATCCCCAGCCTCCAAATGTTTCATTTGATTTTATAAATAATTCATTAAGCCCCTTTTTTAAGTCCAGATATAAAGTATCTTTCAATGCAATAGCCCCTCCAAATGAGTTTCCTCTACTTCGGTAAGCATAATTACCAGAATAGATCAGCTGTTTATTTAGGTAAATTTTTACTGCATCACTATAACCAAAAGCCAATTTTAATCTTTTATTTTTATTTGAAGCTATGGTCGTTTTTGCATAAATAGTATTTTTTTCTTTGCTGTGTTTTCGATATTTGGTGATATTCAACAAACCGCTATTTTCAGCTTTTACTGGTTCCCAATTGGCATCATATATTTTATAAAACCGCGGATACCTATCTAAGTAAAACTCTTTTTTTGAAAATAACTTTGAAATCTCCCAGTCTTTTAAATAATCACTTTTTACTGTTTTATTAATCTCTGATCTCATATCCTTTTTAATGGTATTAGTAATCTTAATATTAGAGATGTACGTTTCTTTACGCCCTGATAATACTTGAATATTTCCATGTGTATTCTCCGTCTCCAACTGCTTTATATTTAATATTGGAGTTTCCATATTTTCGACATATAATTTAGCATTATCGTGGTATACTTCCAGTTTAATATGTACCCACTTGTTATAATCCACTTTTAACTTGGAATTATATGTTTCGCCAAAATATAATTGCCAACATACTTCATTATTAAAAGCGGGAGCATATTGTACAGCATCATCGTATAAGCCAATGCGATGTGGCCTTATGTAGACATACTCAAATTGATTGTTGTTTGTTTTTCTAAAGATGATACCTGGATAAGAACGGTTATCTGATAACCAAAAGTCTGCCTCTATCGTTCCAGTTTTAAAGTCAACATCTTTTAATGTTGCCAAGCCAGATAAACATTTTCGC